>NZ_DJUS01000153.1:0-31322 GCF_002438365.1 Pseudomonas sp. UBA6276 | reverse complement strand
CCCCCCGGTCCCCCCCCCCCCCCCGTGGGGCGGCGGCCAAAGCCGCGTCCGGCAGCAACGCGATCCCTGTAGCAGCGGCGCAAGCCGCGTCCGGCAGCAACACGATCCCAACCGCTCACTCCACTTCCTTCAACACCCGCTCTTCATGAAAGAAGTCATTGGGGTCCACCCCGGCGCGGAAGAAGTACCCGTAATCCTCCAGGTAATACAACGTCTCCACCCGCTTGAAACTGTCCTCCAGATGCGCACACCGCAGCTTCTTCGCCTGCCCGCTCAGACGGGCGTTGACCTGCGCGGCGGGCACCTGCTGTTCGACCCTGCAGTCGAACGCCTGGCGCGGCTTGCCGTACTCGCCCACCACGCTGTTGCTCATCTTGCCATCGGTGACATAGCCCAACTGAGCGCCCACCGGCATGTTCTTCCAGTCGCCTCTGAACGCAATGGCGTTCAAGCCGATGTTATCCACCATCGGCGCCTCGCCGCTGTACACGGTCTGCTGGGCCAACGCGACCAGCCCGCGAAAGCTCACCGCCTGCCCCTCGAAGTTGCTGCCCTTGGTTCGCACGGCCAGAAGGCCCGACGCCTTGTCCTGGCTGAACGACTTCTCCTCGGTGAACGGCGCACTCTGCCCCTTGAGATGAGCGGTGCCGGTTTCCACTGTCCGCTTCAACTGTTTTGCCGGTACCGGCAGATTCAACTGTTTGACCGCCGACAAGGCCGGCGCCTGCACCCTGGGCGTGGTCAGCACCAACGGTGCCTTGGTCCGCGGTTTGAACGCCGGCAACGCGGCCAGGCCCTCGGGCTTGCCGCAGGCCGCATCGAACAACAATCGATAGTCAGGATCGCTGCCCTTCACCGAGTAGGTCTTGGGCTCGAAGAACACCCCGCCATCGGTCACGGTGTTGTGTTCGTCCAGGTCATACCCGGCCAGCAGGCTGAAGGTCTGTTTACTGCAGTCCAGCGCATAGCGTTCGCGCTTCTGTGCATAGGGCGCGTTGTACGGCAGGTCGTGGCCGATGCTCGGCGAATCGTAGCCGGCCCAGAACTGCAACTGGCCGTCGACGGTGGACAGGCTGTTGCGATCGATCATCACATACTGCTCGTCACCCTTGCCCTTGAGCACCCGCCAATCCGGCTGGGGCGTCGTGGCGCAGGCACGCTGGAAGGCGGGGCTGGCGTTGAGCACCTCGACCTGGCCGGCAGGAATCGGGCGCGCCGGTGCGTACTTGCCATCGGGGCTGGCGAAATAGATACGCTTCACGCCATCCAGATAGATCAGGCTGGCGCTGGGGCTGGAGCAGGCCGCATCGACCTGCAACAGAAAGCCGAACGGGGATGTCTCGCTCTTGGGCTGCAACAGCATGAAGCTCAAGCGATCACCGTTGCGCATCACGCTCTGCGGCACGGGCGGCTGCGACATCGCCTCCTTGAACATGTCCTTGGCCTGTTCGTTGCCCAGGCTGCCGTCGTCGGGCCCCTTGCTGGAGCAACTGGCCAGCGTGATGAGGGCGGCGAGCAATGCGATGCGCTTCATGATGAGTCCTGGCAGTGGCGATCAGGCGTCATGGTAAGCGGCGGATCGAAAGCGGTGCAATCCATCTGCGCCCGCGTCAGCAGGCATAGATTCAGCAGGCGTAAATGGCCAGCTTGTCCTGAATGAAGTCCAGGAAGCACTGAATCCGCAACGCCAACTGCGAATTGCGGTAGTACACCGCATGAATCGGCTGTCGATAGCCGCTGTTGGCCTCGGCCAGCACCACCTGCAAACGCCCCTGACGAATGTCTTCGTGGGTCATGAAATGCGACAGGCAGACAATCCCCTGCCCCTCCAGCGCCAACTGACGCAAGGTTTCGCCACTGGACGCCGCAATCCGCGGCTGGATCTGCAACCGATCGCCCTCGGCATGGCGCAACGGCCAGTGATTGAGGGTTTCGGTCTGGGTGAAGCCCAGCAGCACATGCTGGCTCAACGCGGCGATGGTCTGGGGAACGCCGTGGCGTTCGAGGTAGGCCGGGCTGGCGAGGATATTCAACGGCGTGCAGCCCAGGGAGCGTGCATGCAAGGTCGAATCGGCCAGCACGCCGATGCGAATGGCGACGTCGGTGCTGTGCTCGATCAGATCGATGATCAGATCGTCGCTGTTGAGCTCCAACTGAATGTCCGGATAGCGCTCGCGAAATTCGGCCACGTACGGGACGATCGCGTGCAGCATGAACGGTGACGCGGCATTGATGCGCAAGCGCCCGGCCGGCGTCTGCTGACGCAGCGACAAGCGCTCTTCAAGCTCATCCATGCGCGCCAGGATGTCCTTGGCCTGCTCGAAGAAAAACCGCCCCTCCTCGGTCAGGTCCATGCGCCGTGTGGTGCGGTTGATCAGGGTCGTGTCCAGCTTGGCTTCAAGCTTGGACAGCGTGCGGCTGACCGCCGATGGGGTCTGCCCGAACTGCTCGGCGGCCGCGGAGATGGAGCCGCTCTGGATGACGGCGACGAAGACTTGCAGCTCATCGGATCGGGATTTCAAGGCAGGCCTCATCGGGTGTACCGGGACGTGCGCAACATACACCAATCGCTACCCGGGCGAGCGTACCGTCAGCCCAGCACCTTGGCCAGGTGCGCTTCATAGCGCGCGACGTCGTTGTCGATATCGGGCCTCTTCATCACATCGACGCTGAGGAAGGTCGGCAAGGCGGTCATGTCGAGAAACTCGTTGGCCTTGTGGAACGGGAAGTACACCGCGTCCACCCCTTTGCCTTCGAAGAAATCGGCAGGATCGTCGAACGCCTGCTGCGGCGCGTTCCAGGTGGCCGAGATCATGTACTGCTTGCCCTTGAGCAAACCGCCGCTGCCATATTTCTGCGAAGCATCGGAACGCGTGCGGCCGTCGTTGGCGTAGAGGCTGCCATGGCCTTCGGTGAACACTTCGTCGATGTACTTTTTCACGGTCCACGGCGCGCCCATCCACCAGCCCGGCATCTGATAGATGATCACATCGGCCCACTGGTATTTCTGCACTTCTTCGGCCAGGTCGTAGCCGCCGTCGATGAAGGTCTGCTTCACATCGAAGCCGGCGCGGTCCAGGTAGGCGACGGCGGCGTCATGCAGGGTCTGGTTGTAGCGACCGTCGGAGTGAGCGAACTGCTTGCCGCCGTTGAGCAGGAGAATCTTTTTCATGAAAGTGGCCTCGTTGACTGTGCGAGTAATATCGATGGGCGCAGTCTAGAGGGCTTAGTTGCGGGGAGTAAGGCAACGATACGCAAATGTATGTTGCCTGGCAGGCACGAATGAAAGCTCATTCGTGCGATTTCATTGGCGAGCCGAAATCCGCCTGTCGGTATGTCCGCGCGGATTTCAGCTCATGACCACAGCGCTTCCTACTCCTTGCTCAGGTCCACCAACGGCGTCTGCCGCACTTCGGTCTGGCGACCGTCGCGAATCGTGTCGATGGTCTTCAGCGCCTTGTCCACGGCAGGTTTGTCCGCCAGCAGGCTGTAGCTGATGCTGAACTGCTTCTGCTGCTTGGGCTCGATGGTTGGGACCAGGTTCAGGGGCCGCTGGTAACGGCGGTTATAGGAAAAGCTGGTACCCGGCTCCAGCCCCGTCACGTACCCCTGACCTTGGGTGTCGGTGTTCTTCCACAACGAGAACACCGGCAACTGCTGGACATTGAACCCCACCGCCACGCCCAGGCTGCCGGCCTTGTTGTGCAGCACGGTCAGCGTGTCGCCCTTGGCGTCGCCGTAGGGCACCACGTTGTAGACGGTTTCGTCATAGTCCTTGGTCGGCGCGCGATAGGTCTGCCAATCGGCCAGGTCGCCCTTGGCCTTGTCGTTGAACGGCGACACCTGTTTGACCGCTGCGGCGAACCGCGCGCCCTCCTCCAGGAACGGCGTGCTGAAGTTGCTGTGATACAGCGCCTGGTATTCCTTGGGGTAGTCGCCGTTGTTGGTCAGGGTGTCGTTGAGCACGAAACGGGCCGCGCCGGGTTCGGTCACCAGTTCGGTCTGTACGCTGAAGTCGACCTTCTTGAAGGCCTGCTCCTTCAGCTCGCCACGCACGTGAATCGCATAGGGAGGCGCTTCGTCGATGTGCACCGTGACCTTGCTGGCCGGAATGTTCGCAGCACGACCATGCAAGGTCAGCAACTCGCCATTGTCCATGCCGGGGTGACCGACCCATTCGTAACCGCAGCGGGTGACCAGCTCGTTGAAGCCTTCCAGCCAACCCAGACCACCTCGGCCGTTGAGCTCGATGAAGGCCGGATTGACCACCTCCTTCACCGGCGAATCCCAGCCCATTCGCGCATCGCCGACCTGGGCATGGAGCACGTTCATGCCGCGCGTAGGCACCAACGTCAGCTTCATGGTGCCGTTATCGATATCGATCAGGCTCACACCTTCCTGACGGCCGCCGTGCAGGGTTCGCATGGTGATGGAAAACGGCTTGTCGACTTTGACGCCCAACTGTTCGCTGGTGATGCGCTGGTTCTGCGCAGGCTTGTCGCTGTCCAGCAGCACGAAATCCCAGGCCAGGGCGTGGGCGCTGAGGGTGAACGCGGAGATGGCACAGGCAAGGGGGAGCAGTTTCATGGGGGTGGCCCTTTATTGGAGTTATGAGGCAGCAGAGTGAAACGTTTCAGCTTTCGAGTCTAGTCGTCTTGGGGGGATTTGAAAATGGGTCTGGAGGGCGCTTTAAGATTCGTCTGATGGGGTTGCCGCGCCCAACGCGGCACCATGGCTGCGTCTGCTGATCAGGCGTTCAAGACCTGTGCAGGCCTCCACTCACTCCCCACTACAAGGGCAATGCAAATGCTGAAGAACCTAGGGAAATACACGATCGCCTGTGGCGCTTCGTGCCTGTTGCTGGCCGCTGCCAACGTGCAGGCCGCCGACGGTCAGATCGAGTTCACCGGCGCGGTCACCGATAACGCCTGCACCATCAATACCAGCAGCGTGAACCGCTCGGTCGAGCTGGGCCAGGTCCGTATCGCCGATTTCGGCCCGGCGGTCGGTGATGCGGCCGGAGGCAACACCTTTTCCATCAGCCTGGACAATTGCAGCACCACCACCCGCAAGAACGTGGCCATCCGCTTCAGCGGCCAGCAGGACGCCGTGGACTCCACCTTGCTGGGCCTGACCGGCGAAAACCAGGTCAAGGGCGTGGCGATTCGCATCAACGACCAGCGCACCGGCAACCAGGTCGCCCTGAACACGCCAACCTCCGATTACGCACTGCGCCCGCAGTCGAACACCTTCGACTTCAGCGCCGAGTATGTGCGGACCGCGGTCGACACCAAGAACGAACAGGGCGAAGTCACAGCATCGGGCATTGGTACCGGTCAGGTGTATGCGCTGGCCAGCTTCGACGTCATCTACAAGTAACTCACTGGCCAAGGCCGGCCCGGGCCGCATCCCGGCTGGCCTTGCCGAGCATGAAGGTATGTCCATGCGTTCCAGATTCCTTTCTCTTCTGACCCTGTTGCCTGTGCTGCTGGCAGGTCAGGCGAGCGCCGCCGTATCGGTAGGCGCTACCCGCGTGATCTATGACAGTGCCGCCAAGGAGGCCAATCTCAGCGTCAGCAACCGTGGTGAAGACGCGCCCTATCTGGTGCAGTCCTGGGTGAGCGCCTACGGCACCCAGACGGAAAACAGCGTCGAAGGCTTCCTCGTCACTCCACCGCTGTTTCGCCTGGATGGCAACAGCGAAAACGTGCTGCGCATTCTCTACACCGGTTCGCAGTCGCTTCCGCAGGACCAGGAAAGCCTGTTCCTGATGAACGTCAAAGCGATTCCGGCCATGACTCAGGAACAAACCGCGCAGAACGTGCTGCAGATCGCCCTGAAAACCTCCATCAAGCTGTTCTACCGGCCCGCAGGCCTCAAGGGCACGCTCAAAGAGGCAACCGCCAACGTGGCCTGGCATTCGAACAACGGCAAACTGCAGGTGCGCAACCCCTCCGGATTCAACCTGGTGGTCAGCGAGTTGAAGGTCAACGACGTCGCCACCGCAGACATCCCCGATGTCATCCGCCCCGCAGAGCAGCGCCAGCTCGACGTCGCAGCCAAGCCCGGCGACCGCATCACCCTGAGCTACATCGACGAGTACGGCAGCACCCTCGTCGCACCCACTGCCCAGGTCAACTGACCCTCCCTGACTTCAGGATGCCCCATGCTCCGTTCGCACCTTTTCATGCGCTCACGCGCGGTGAAGGTCATCGGCTGCCCCTTTTTTGCAGCCCTGGCCTTGCATCTCGCCGATGCCCAGGCCGGCTACCGGTTCGATTCCTCGTTTCTGGAAATTGGTGGCGGTCGCACATCGACTGCGGTGCAAGAACAAGTCAGCGCATTGAGCGAAGGGCAGTTACCCGGGATCTACCACGTCAACGTGAGCATCAATCAGAAACAGGCAGGCCAGAGCGACCTGCGTTTCATCCGTGACCCACAAACCCCAGCCCGCTCGGTCACCGGCTTGTATCCCTGCGTGGACAGCGAATTTCTATTGAGCAATGGCGTCTCCTCCGACGTGCTGCAGGGGGCTACCGAGGTGGAAACCGGCTGCGTGGACTTGAGCGGCCCACTCAGTGGCGTGAGCTACGACTACGACTTCAATCGCCAACACCTCGACATTCAGATTCCCCAGGCGTATCTGGGGAGCATTCCGTTTGCACTGCGGCGCAAGCAATGGAGCGAAGGCGAGCAAGTCGCGTTCGCCAACTACAGTTTCTCGGGCAGTGCCGCGCAGTACGATGGAAAGGCCCGTCAGAACCAGTTCGGCACCCTGCGCAGCGGCATCAACAGCGGCCCGTGGCGGCTACGCAACCATTCGACCTGGCGCAAGGGAACCGGCAATCCGGGCCGCTGGCAGAATCTGGAAACCTACGCGCAGCGGGATCTGGGCAACCTGATGGCGATCGCCACCGTCGGCGAGGCCAACACCGAAGGTGATCTGTTCGACGCCCTGCCTTATCGCGGCGTGGGGGTGGCCTCCGACCTGGACATGCTTCCCGATCAGGCTCGGGAGTTCGCGCCTGTGGTGCGTGGCATCGCCAACGGCCGCTCACGGATCACCATCCGCCAGCGCGGCTATGTGATCGACGAACGCTGGGTGCCTTCGGGCCCTTTCGCCCTGACCGATCTGTACCCCACCTCCAGCAATGGCGACCTGGAAATCACGGTAGAAGGGCCTGATGGGCAGCGACAGGTGTACACCCAGTCGTTCTCCTCCGTGCCGTACATGCTGCGCGAAGGTCAGCAGAGCTACTCGTTCTACGCGGGCCACTATCGTCCCAGCGAAGACAGCCAACAGCACGCCGCACCGGCTTTCGTCCAGGCCAGCCTGCGCCGAGGTTTGAGCGGCGGCACCACGGTGTTCGGCGGGACCTTGACCAGCGTCGAATACAACGCCGGCCTGCTGGGTCTGGCGCACGACTTTTCCGGCCTGGGCGCTGTATCTCTGGATGTGACCCACGCCCGCAGCACCGGCGTGGGCGCGGGCAAAGCCAGTGCAAGCGGGCAGTCCTACCGCTTCCGCTACTCCAAGTCACTGGCCGCCACCGACACCAACTTCAGCCTGATCGGCTATCGCTATTCCACCAGCGGCTACTACTCGTTCAGCGAAGCACTCAACAGCCGGGAGAACGTGCAGGCGCTGTCCAGCTATCGCAACGGCCATGTCAAAAGCAACTTCACCGCCAACATTTCCCAACAACTGGGCAACTATGGCGGGCTGTACGCGAACCTGTCGAAATCGGCCTACTGGAACTACAGCAAGGCCGACACCTCGCTCCAGGTGGGTTACAACTTCACTGCGCACAATGTTTCCTACTCCCTGGGCCTGGGCTTGAATCGGGGCAATGAAGTGGACAGCCGCAGCGTATCGCTGAGCATCAGCTTGCCGCTGGGCGGACCGTCGGGGCAGCGCGCCACCTTCAACACCAGCCAGAGCTCGACGGGCCAGGCATCACGTACCGCAACCCTGAGCGGCAACGCGTTGCCGGAGGGAGCGCTGAGCTACAACGTGGGCGTTTCGCAACAAACCAGTGACCAGAGCGACGTCCTGGGCTCATCGATCGCGGCGCGCTATGACGGCTCCCGCGCAGTGGTGCACGGCGCCTACAACCGCTACGGCAATGACCAACAGTTGGACTACGGCATTGAAGGCGCGGTGCTTGCTCATCGCAATAGCCTGATCTTCAGCCAACCGCTGGGCGAGACCAACATCATCGTTGCCACTCCCGGGGCTGCCAATGTCAGCGTGCTCAACAAGACCGGCGTGTACACCAACGCCGACGGCTACACGGTGGTGCCATCGGCCCTGCCCTACCGGAGCAATCGCATTTCGCTGGACACCGAAAGCCTGCCCGAAGACATCGATATCACGCAGCTGGTGCAGGAGGTCGCACCGACCCGCGGCGCCTTTGCGCTGGTGGACTTTCACACCCAGCGCGGCCGCCGGGTACTGCTCAAGCTGAGCGATCAGTTCGGCAACCCGGCTCCTTTCGCCGCCAGTGCACAGTTGCTGGACGTGCAGGGCGTTCCTCTGAACGCCGCGATGGTGGCCGACAACGGACGGATCTTCCTCAGCGGTGTGCCGGACAAGGCGCGACTGCAGGTCAGCGTCAATGGTCAATCCTGGTGCGCGGTGGCACTGGACCTGGCCGATCAACCCACCACCGGCATCGCCCAGATCCAGTCCCAGTGCGACCGGCCCGCGACCGCCCAACAGCCAAGCCAAGGTGCACCCAATGTATGAAGTCTGTTTGAAAAGGGCCGTCCTGGGCCTGCTCAGCGCACTGCTGTGTCTGCTGAGTGCGCCGGCTCAGGCCTTGATCGAGAACAACATGAAATGCAGCAACAGCAACTCGTCCGGCGAGTTGGGCAATGTAGCCCCCAATACGCGATTCACCCTGGTGATGGAAGGGAGCTGCACCATCACCCGTTGGTATCCGGTGGGGGCATCACTGCAGTTCGTGCAGAGCAAGCCAATAGGCACACCACCCAGTGTCATGGCGTTCTACCTCGGCACAGGTGCGCAATTGCCAGAAGTACCGGTCGGCACGCCCGGCACCGTCTGCATACCCATAAGCTGTCAGCCTCTGAGAGTCGGCCGTGTGGTCCCCTATTCCGTCGCACTGGTAGGCATCACAGCCGCCACCACCGGTCAGCACTGGCTGGTGGTACAACTCACCGACACCTCCATCGGTGGCTGGCACAACTACGGCGACTACATCAACTCGCTGCTGATCCGCTACACCGTCACGGCCCCGTCCTGCAGCCTGACCTCGCCAGGTACCGTCAACCTGAACTTCGGCACCCTGCGCAACGACAGCCTGCAGAACGTCAGCCAGAACACCACCGTCTCGCTCAACTGCGCCACGGCCTTGCAGGCCAACGTCACCCTGGCCTCCAACCAGCAGACCATGGACGCTGCCAACGGCCTGTCGACGACCTCGCTGTCGGGACTGAACATGGCCGCGCGCTGGACCGACAGCAACACCGCCGTCTCGCTCAACAGCGCCCGCAGTATCAACCTGCGAGCGGGCGACAACAGCCTGAACCTCGGCTTCACCCCACGTCTGGCAGCGGGCGCATCACCGGCCGGCAGCTTTCAGGCGCAATACACCCTGACCATCGATTACCGCTGAGGCATTGGCCATGAAACGTTCTGCCCTGCTGACCCTTCTTTTGGCGTCGATGATCGACACCGCCGCACTGGCGGCCAGCGATACCGTCAACATCAGCGTTCGGGGAACACTGACCCGCCCGCCTTGCGTGCTGGCCAGCAGTTCGACCCTGACGGTCGACTTCGGTGACGTGCGTACCGACCAGGTCGCCAGCGCCGCACCGATAGCGGTGCCGGTAACACTGACCTGCCCGGCGGGCTCGTCGCTGAACGTTGGCCTGAGTTCGAGCAACAACACCTTCACCGACACCGTGGCACGGACGACGGCCGCCAACCTGGGTGTCTCGCTGTTGTGGACCAGCAACAACACGGCGGCCAACCTACTAAACGTCAAGCGCACCCTGACCGGTCAAAGCGGCAGTGTGGACCTGAGCCTGAGTGCACGACTGGTGCAGCGTGGCGAGCTCACGCCCGGCAGTTTTACCTCCACCTTCGTGATGAACATCGAGTACCTATGACCATTCGTCATCTTGCCCTGCTCGCCTGGCTTTGCTCATCCGGTGCGCTGGCCGCAGGCGATAGCGCCCGTATCGAAGTGACCGGCCAACTGATCTCCCCGCCCTGCAGCGCCCGCTTCGCTGGTGTTCAGCAGGTGGATCTGGGAGTGGTATCGCTCAATCAACTGCACGACGCCAAGGTCGGCAGCGTCGATGTGCCCTTGGTCTTCGATTGCCGTGACGCCAGCCGCGTCGACCTCAAGCTGTCGGCAGCCAGCACCAGCGATCGCCGCACCCTGGCCACCAGCCTGGCACAGCTGGGCTTGCGCCTGAGCCTGCTGCGGCCGCAGGTGGCGGGGACGGAGATCGATTTCGGTCTGGGCCAGAGCAATGCCTTCACCGTGTCCGGGAAGACCTTGGAGCTGGTATTGCGAGTCACCCCGGTCATGCTGGAAGCACTGCCCGAGGCAGGCAGCTACAGCGCCTTGCTGATGCTCGAAATGACCTACCTGTAGCCGTCTACTCGAACTGCTCGGCCCGTATGCAGTACGTCAACAGCGCTTGATCGCTGTCCACTTCCAGCTTGCGCATGGCGGCCACCTTCTGCGCACTGACGGTCTTGATGCTGCGGCTCAGGTGGCGAGCGATATCGCTGACGCTCAACCCCGTCACGAACAGGCGCAGCACTTCCAGCTCCTTGGGTGACAGACTGGCAAACCGCTCATCGACCTGCTGGGTACTGCCGACCACCGAACTGGCGGGGGCCTGTGGGCTGCGGTAGCTGCGTCGATCGCTCAGGGCGCTCAAGGCCTTCTGAATCTCTTCGTGAAGGTGGTTTTTCTGGATCACGCCCGCCACCCCGAGTTCGTCCAGACGCGACAGGATCAGGCTGTTGGAAACCATGGTGAGCACCAGCACCTGAGTGTCGGGGAAGTGGCGCAGCACGTACTGGATCAGTTTCAATCCGTCGCCATACACGGCATCGCCGGGCATGTTGTAGTCGGTGATGAGCACGTCCGGCCGATGGGTCTGTAGTTGCTCCACCAACTGGCTGGGGCTGACGGCCTCGGCTACCACGGCAAAGCGTTGATCGCGCATGACCATCTCACGCACCCCCACCAGGACAATGGGGTGGTCGTCGGCAATGACGACTTTCAGTTGTTGCATAAGCTACCTTCCGTGCGTTGTCCAATGATCATGCGCGCGGCTCCTCTCGCAGAGCCATCGCCACTACGCGCAAGCGTTCCAGCAACACCTTGATACCGGCACTGGCGCGCGCGTCCAGAGGGCCTTGCTCCAAAGCCGCCTCCCATTGACCACAAGCCATGGATAGCGCCGTGGCCCGTACCGTGGCCAGGCCGCCGTTGAGGCTGTGCAGACGCTGTTGCACGAGGGTGCCGTCACCCGAACGCAGACCCTGTTCGATCTGCTCGATATCCTCATGCAGCGTACGTTCCATCAGTTGGCGCATCGCCGGCGACAGGTCGATCCAACCTTCGAGATCCACCGCCAGCCCGCCGCCCTGCGCTTCGCTGCAGTGGGCCAGCACCGTCGCGCGCAGCATCGACAGACTCAACGGTTTGACGACCCAGGCATTCATGCCCACTTGCAGGCAACGCTCACCTTCTTCGCGCATGGCGTTGGCGGTGACCCCGATGATCGGCACCGTAGCGCCGATGCGACGCAGCTCGCGAGTCAGCTCGTAACCATTCATGCGTGGCATGTTGACGTCGGTAATGACCAGGTCGAACGCTTGCGCGGCCCACGCCTGCAAGGCCCGCTCGCCATTTTCCGTCACCGTCGCCTGGGCCCCAAGCGCCTGCAATTGCTCTTGCAATATGGCCTGATTGATCGGGTTGTCTTCGGCGACCAGAATCTGCAATGGCTTACCCGGCAAGCGGCTACCCTGCTGGGGCTGCGAGACCGCCGGCGGCGCTTGCAGGGCGACAATGGGCAGTTCCAGCAACAGCGAAAAACTGCTGCCCAGGCCAGGCTCGCTGACCACGCGCATGCTGCCGCCCATCAACTCGCTCAAGCGGGCACAGATCGACAGCCCAAGCCCGGCGCCCGTGCTCTGGTCACGCTCGGACACTTGGTAAAAGGGTTTGAACAGCTGCTCCAGAGCCTTTTCCGGGATACCCGCGCCGGTATCGGACACCTGCCACTGCAACGCCACGCGCGCCTCGCCCATCTCCACCACGGCCAGACGCACCAGTACCCGGCCCGATTCGGTGAACTTGATGGCATTGCTCAACAGGTTGTTGAGGATCTGCCGAATGCGCCCCGGATCACCGCGCAGGCGCGCAGGCACCTGTGGCTCGATCTCGGTTTGAATCGGCAGGCCCTTGTGCTGAGCGGCCGCCGTGAAACCGCGGACCGCCTCCTGCACCAGATCCTGCGGGCAGAAGGTAATCGCCTCGAGCGCGATCTGACCGGACTCGATCTTGGACACATCCAACACATCGCTGATCAACTGAAACAGCACCGCCGACGAGCCTTGAATCACTTCCAGGTACTGACGCTGACGATGGTTGAGATCGGTCAGGCCGAGCAGTTCCAGATTGCCCAGCACGCCATACAGCGGTGTGCGAATCTCGTGGCTCATGGTGGCCAGGAACAACGTCTTCGCCTCACTGGCCTGGTCCGCCGTGCGCCGGGCCTCCTCCATGGTCTGCGCCGTATCGACATGTTGGGTGATGTCGTTGAAACCGCACAGCAGCACATCCTCGCCCTGATAGCGGGTCGCCACGAAGCAAGCCTGCAAGTGTCGTCCGGCCACCTCCAGCCAGACCTCATCGGGGGTGGCAGGGACATCACCGAGGTTCAGCGACTTGATCAGTTCGGCGGTGCCCTGCCATTCGCGTGCACGCTGGTTCTCGAGCAACACTTCGTGGTCTTCGCGGCGCACGACACTCAAGCCGACCGGGGCGTTGTCCATCATCACCCGGTTGAACGCCTCACCCTCGAACAGACGCTGTTGAGCACGCTGCGCCGGCTGCACGATCTGCAGGCGATACCAGCGATTGATCCACCACCCCACCAGCAAGGCCAGCAATACCGTCAAGCCAAGGCCAACCAGCGGCCACTTGGCGTAACGCAGAAAATCCTGGTAGCTGATGGCGTACAGCGCAGTCCAGCGCGCGCCGTTTTCAGTGCTCATCTTGAACCGCAAGCCCTTGCCGCTGAAGCTCAAGCCCATCGGCGCCTGACTGTCATCGTCCAAGCTGCCGAGCAATACCTCGCCCTGGGGCGAGATCAGGGTGAACTGGTTGTACACCGGCCGTCGCAGCAGTCGTTCGATCTCGTTGATCTGCCCCATGTCCAACAGCGCTACTACGGTGGTCAGGCCCTGTTCCTGCCGTGAGGGCATGATGCTGGCAGGCAGGTCGACGCCGAT
Organism: Pseudomonas sp. UBA6276; assembly: GCF_002438365.1. Lineage (NCBI taxonomy): Bacteria > Pseudomonadati > Pseudomonadota > Gammaproteobacteria > Pseudomonadales > Pseudomonadaceae > Pseudomonas > Pseudomonas sp. UBA6276. The sequence continues at coordinate 17,809 of NZ_DJUS01000153.1, read as the reverse complement.
GCTCGCGACCAACGTCTTGGCAGTGCTGTACAGGCCCGATGGCGCCCGTAGCCAGCGCACCCCCGTGCCGCTGAGCAACGGCCGCTGTGGCTGCAGTTGCTCACGCAGGCGCCCGGCTATCTCCAGATACTGGGCCTGGCGCAACGGCAGACGCTGCCGCGTGCCATCAATGCCTGGCACGGCAATGTCGAACTGAGCGTTGGGAGCGAACACGAACATCTGCGGCGAAGCGTAATAGGAGCCAGCCCAATAAGTGCTGTAGTAATCGGTAAGCTGAGTGCCCAAGGAGCGCGCGCCGCGGGTCTCCATGCTGGTCAGCCGACTGTCATAGGCCAAGGTGAAAGGCAATGACAGTGGCAATGCGCGCCCCTGAAACAGCTCGCGATGACCATCGCTGCCCAGCGCCGTCGTGCTGGCCGGTTGGACGTCGGCCAGCAGGCTGTGGTTGGTGCGATCGTAGGCACTGGCCACGTTGCGCAGGAACGTCTCATGCTCGTGGATGTTCTCGATCACCCGAGCGAAATGAAACTCCACCTTGTCCTGTTCCGCCTCGACCAGGCGGCTGACGGCCCAATAGCTGGTGCTGGTGAGCAGCAGCGTCAGCCCCGCCAACAGCAGCAGGCCCTTGTTCAGGCGCTGCGAACTGAGCGCCAGCGCCCCGAGACGCAAGCTTGCATGCTTCATGATCAATACCGTTGAAGCCTTGATGAAAGGCGTAGTGCCTGGCAGTGGCCGTGGCCGTTGACGCCTGAATGCAGGCGACCCTTCCCTTGGGCTTCGTAGACATCAGACCCTGTCCGATCAGCTTAGTGCTGGCGCAGGGCCATCTTCTATCAGCAAAGTGCTGAAACGATCAACCGCGACGGCGGGCGAGATGAGAAACCCCTGTACCTGCTCACAGCCGATACGACGCAGCAGCATGAGCTCGGCATGGGTTTCCACGCCTTCTGCCACCACGGCCAGACCAAATTTGCGGCACAGCTCGACAATGCTCTGCAGTGCCGTGGCCAGGTGCTCGTTGTCGGCACATCCGTGCACCAGCGAGCGGTCGAGCTTGAGCTCGCTGAAAGGCGTGGACACCAGATTGAAGTACGAGCTGAAGCCCTGACCGAAATCATCCTGGGCCAGGCCAAAGCCCTTCATGCGCAACCGGCACGCGCCCGCGTAGTAATCGCTGAGCTGATGGGTGGTGGAGGTTTCCATCAGTTCGAAGATCACCTGCTGTGGATCGGCACCCTGCTCCACGACCTGCGCATGCAATCGGTCAGCCAGATCATGCTGATCCAGCAGATGGGTCGGCAGATTGATCGACACGGGAATGCTGTAGCCCTTGCGCCGCCAGTGCTGCTGCGCAGCCAATGTATGCCGCAAGGTCAGCCACAGCAGTGTTTCTTCCAACCCCGCCCGCTGCACCAACCCGAGAAAGGCCCCGGGCATCAACAACCCTGCACCAGGATGCAGCCAGCGCGCCAATGCCTCGGCGCCGACGATGCGGCCATCGCACAGGCTTTTCTTAGGCTGGAACCAGGCCTGTATCTGACCGTTGTGCAGCGCTGCCGCGACGGCGTCCACATCCTCCAGGATCGGCTGGCCGATCGCGCCGCGCGGTGCGCCGCCGATCTGGTCCAGACAGTCGCGCAGGCGTTGCACGGCCGTCGCCTGCACGGGTTTGGAGATCAGACCGGCGACCGTCAGCCCCAGGTTGCGCGCGGCCAGACCAGCCCCCTCCAACATGCGTCGCGACGCCACGCTCATCAGCGCCAGTACCGGAGGGTTGTCCAGAGTCGCCAGTTGCTGGATCAGCTGTACCCCATCCATGCCGGGCATGAGCAGGTCACTGAGGAGCAAATCGTAATGGCCGCCAGCCAGCGATTGCAGCGCCGTCTGCCCGTCCCAGACGGTGTCGACGTTGAAGCCACCCGCTTCATTGAACACATGCACCAGATACTCATGTTGAAAGGGGTGGTCTTCAACGATGAGCACGCGATAGGGACTCACGCCACCCTCCGCGGGTAGTGCTGCAGGCACTGGTGCAAGGCCCGCAACGTCACCGGTTTGATCAGGCACTGGTTCATTCCTGCGGCCAGGCACTTGTCGCCTTCTTCGCGCATGGCATTGGCCGTGGCACCGATAATGGGCAGCGTGCAGTCACGCTGGCGCAACTGCGCGGCAAGCTCATAGCCGTTCATGCGCGGCATGTTGACATCGGTCAGCACCAGGTCGAACTCGGCGGCGTGCCACAGCGACAACGCCTCGACACCGTCACCGGCCAGTACCACGTTGCAGCCCAGCTCCTCGAGCTGATCACGCAGAATCAATTGATTGATCACATTGTCCTCGACCACCAGCACGCGAAGATTCAGCTCCATCTCAGCGGGAGCTTCGGGCACGCCGGTGCATTGCTTGCGCGCTTGTCCCTGGGCACGGGACACCGCTTCCCTGATCTCTTCCAGGTTGTTGAGGTTGGCCTGCCAGATGCCTGAAAGCGCTGCATCGAACGTCAGCTCCATGGGGCTGGCGATGACCCTCGGACCGAGCCAGTGCGGCACAAGGCTGGACTCTTCGGCAACCGTCTCCAGCTCGACCAGTACGGCATCGACAGGCACCTCCCCTGCTGCCGGCACCCCAACCTGGGCAATCGCGCCCCAGCGTCGCAGCCAGCCGCAGACGCTGTCGGACAGATCGTGCATGCGCGACACCACATAGACCCTATGGGCCATGAGCGGCTCGGCATTGACCAGGCCCGGCTGCTCGCGCACCTGCTCCAGGGGCACATCGAAGGCGAAGCTACTGCCCAGACCCGGTTCGCTGACCACTCGCAGATTGCCGTTCATGAGATGAATCAGACGCTTGCAGATCGAAAGGCCCAAACCGGTTCCGGCCACCACATTGGCATTGCCACTGGCCTGGAAAAACGGCTCGAACAAATGCTGCTGATCTTCGCGACTGATGCCCTTGCCGGTATCGACGATCTGCCAGTGCAGCACCGGGCGCTCGTCGTCTCGCGTATCCACGCGCACCCGCAACACGATGCGACCGCTGTCGGTGAACTTGAGCGCATTGCTGAGCAGGTTGTTGAGCACCTGGCGTAATCGGGTGACATCCCCACGCAACTGCTGGGGCATCTGCGGATCGATGCAGCTGAACAGCCGCAGGCCTTTGCCTTGGGCGGCACCGGCATACCCCTGCATGACTTCCCGAACCAGCGCCAGGGGCGAGAAAGTCGTCAGCTCCAGCGACAATTGCCCTGCCTCGATCTTGGCCACATCCAGCACGTCGCAGATCAACTGCAGCAGGTTGGCCGACGAGCCCTCGATGGCTTTCAGGTAGTTGCGCTGCTGCCCATTGAGTTCGGTTCGCGTCAGCAGCTCCAGGGTGCCCAGTACGCCGTAGAGCGGCGTACGGATTTCATGGCTCATGGTGGCCAGGAACAGCGTCTTGGCCTCATTGGCCGCGTCCGCCGAGCGGCGCGCCTGCTGCAATGCTCGCTCGACCTGTTTGCGGGCACTGATATCGCTGAACGCGCAGATCAGAACCTCTTCGCGCTGGTAACGCGTCGGCGCGAAGGCGAGGTAAAGATGGCGTCCATCGGCCAATTCGATTTCGTCGCTGCCATTGCGGTCCAGTTGATCGAAGGCCCGATGAATCCAGCCATGACACAGCTGCTCACGCTCCTGGCCATGGCCCAGCCACTGTTCCGCCAAGGGGTTCTGCAGCACGACCTTGCCATCACTGCGACGCAGCACGCACAGCGCCACAGGCGCGATGCGAATGACGGTGCTGCTGAACGCTTCACTCTCCACCAACGCTTCAATACGGTGACCTGCCGGGATGATCAGCCGCCGATCGATGCGCCGAACCAGCCAGCACATCAGTATCGTCGCAATCAGGCACGACAACAGACAGGTCAACACACGTGCGGCCAACGCCGGAAGCAGCGCACTCAGCTTCAGGGTGTAGACGATCTGCCATTGCGAATAGCCCAGCTGTTTCTTGATCGCCAGATGCTGCGGAAGCCAGCCTCCGCCCACCAGGCCAAAAGCGTTGCTGCTCCTGAGCAGGTCGAGCGCCTGGTACGCCGATTGACCGACAGCACTGGTGAAAATCACTTCACCCCTGGCATCGAGCAGCAGAAAATCTCCAGCGCTGTCGTGGCGCAGCGCTTCCATCAGGTCTGGCACGTCCACTTCCAGGCCCAGCCACCCCGAAGCCGGACTGCGCTCGTCCAGCCGGGTGAAAATATACAGGGGCGAAGCGGCGTCGCTCTGATCGCTGAGCCAGAGATAGTCGTTGGTCGGTTGTCCTACCCCTTCGAAAGCTCGCAGCCTGCGAGGCACGCACATCGGTACGGGAGAAACGCTGTCGGCGATACTGAACAGACGGGTGATGGTGGACGTCTGGTCTGGCGCCAGGCCCTGGCCCGCACCGATATACAGGAGGTTGACCTTGCTCTGTCGCAGGTGAGCGAGCATGCGCTTGGTCAGCCACAAGCTCCAACTGTCGGCGCCTTGGCCCAAGGCAATATGCACCTCTTCGGTGGGTACCTCGTTGAGGTTGGGCTTGGGTTGCACCACATTGCGCACAGCTGAAAGCCCCAGGCTTCTGAGCAATGTCTGGCGGCTGACGAAGAAATTCTGAGCATCGGAGATGGCCGCGTTCATGTCGCTGCGGCGCAGACTGACCTCATCATTGAAGGCCGTACGCAGATAACTGCCTGCAGCGGCGAACAGCCCCAACACCAAGGCTGCGGCAAACAGATGCAACAGTTTGCGCGCCGCCTTGGGCGTCGAGAAGGAAGAGTCCAACGGTTGCAGGAAGTGTTTGAGTTTCATGGGGCGCACACTACGCACCCCACTGCACCCGGCCCATCAGACGATTCTTAAACGCTCATGGCGGTCAGCGCTGGTACGCCTTGACGATCGCCGAGAAGTCCAGCCCGCCCTCCCCGCGCAAACTCATCGCCTGATACAACTGCTGCGCCACCGCCCCCAGAATCACCGGCTGGCGGGCCTGCTTGGCGGCCTCGGTCGCCAGGCCCAGATCCTTGAGCATCAGCTCGGCTCCAAAGCCCCCGCTATACCCACGAGCAGCCGGCGCTGTCTCGCTGACGCCCGGCCACGGATTGTAGGTGTCCGAACTCCAGCATCGGCCTGTGGAACTGTTGATGATCCCGGCCAGCACCTGGGTATCGATGCCCAGCGCATTGCCCAGGGCCATGGCCTCGGAAACGCCGACCATGGAAATTCCCAGCAGCAGGTTGTTGCAGATCTTGGCGATCTGCCCAGTGCCCACCTCACCACAGTGAACGATGTTGCGCCCCATCTGCGCCAGCACTGGCTGCAACTGGCCAAACAGTTCAGTCGAGGCGCCGACCATGAACGTCAGGGTGCCCGCCTGGGCGCCGCCAGTGCCACCCGATACCGGCGCATCGGCCAGGTCGACACCCTGCTTGGCCGCTGCGGCGGCAATGTCGCGCGCAGTCTGCGGATCGATGGTGCTGCAATCCACCGCCGGCGTACCGGAGCGAATGCCCGCCAGCACGCCCTCCTCGCCCAGATAGACGCTGCGCACATGGGCGGCTGCCGGCAACATGGTGATCACCAGCTCGCCCTGCACAGCGGCATCCTTCGGCGATGCGCTGATATGCCCGCCCAACTGCGCCAGTTCGGCAAGCACAGCCTGGTTGAGATCGAACAGGTGCAACGTATGGCCGGCCTTGAGCAGGTTGCGCGCCATGGGCGCGCCCATGTTGCCCAGGCCAATGAAAGCGATGTTCATGGCGGTGCTCCTACTTCAGGTTGATGGTGGTGTTGACGCCATCGTTCACGCTGTCGTCATCGAACCAGCGCGCCGTGACTGTCTTGGTCTGGGTATAGAACTGCACCACCTGCTTGCCGTAGGGTCCCAGATCACCGAGTTTGGAGCCGCGCGACCCGGTGAAGCTGAACGAAGGCACCGGCACGGGAATCGGGATATTGATGCCCACCTGGCCCACATCGATCTCGCTCTGAAACTTGCGCGCCGCCGCACCGCTCTGGGTGAACAGCCCCACACCGTTGCCGAACGGGTTGGCGTTGACCAGGGCGATGGCATCGTCGAGGGTGTCGACTTCCAGCGTGATCAGCACCGGCCCGAAAATCTCCTGGGTGTAGATCTGCATATCCGTGGTGACACCGCTGAACAAGGTCGGCCCCACGAAGTTGCCCTGCTCGTAACCGGGCACCTGCACGCCGCGACCATCGAGCTCCAGCTTGGCGCCTTCCTGCACCCCGCTGTCGATCAAACCCGTGACACGCTCCAGCGCACGCCGGGAAATCACCGGACCCACGTCGGTCCCCGGCTCGCTGCCTGCGTTGACCTTGAGTTTCTGCGCCAGCGCCTTCAGATCCGGAATCCACTCGCGGGACTTGCCCACCAGCACCGCCACCGAAGTCGCCATGCAGCGCTGCCCGGCTGCACCGAACGCAGCGCCGACCAGCGCATTGAGGGTCTGCTCGCGGTTGGCGTCCGGCAATACCACCGCATGGTTCTTGGCCCCCATCATCGACTGCACACGCTTGCCATGGCGGCCAGCCAGGTCATACACATGAGTGCCGACCGCGGTCGAGCCGACGAACGACACTGCTTTGATATCGGCATGGGTGCACAGCGCATCCACCACTTCCTTGCCGCCATGCACCACGTTCAGCACGCCGGGCGGCACACCCGCCTCCAGCGCCAGCTCTACCAACTGGACCGTGGACAGGGGATCCTGCTCGGACGGCTTGAGCACGAAGGTGTTGCCGCAGACGATGGCCATCGGAAACATCCACAACGGAATCATCGCCGGAAAGTTGAACGGGGTAATCCCGGCACAGACGCCGATGGGCTGACGCAAGGTGTAGGTATCGACGCCACCTGCGACGTTCTCGGCGAACTCACCCATCTGCAGGCTGCCGATGGAGCAGGCGTGCTCGACCACTTCCAGGCCGCGGAAAATATCGCCTTCGGCGTCGGCAATGGTCTTGCCCTGCTCGGCACTCAAGGTCTGGGCGATCCGCTTGGAGTGTTCGCGAATCAGGGCCTGCAGCTTGAGCATGATGCGCATCCGCGCACCCAGCGGCGTCAGACGCCAGGTCTTGAACGCACGCTGCGCGGCAGCAACCGCGGCATTGACTTCATCGGTCGTGGCGAAGGGCACACGCGCCAGCACTTGCTGGGTGGCCGGGTTGACGATGTCGCGCCATTCCTGAGTGGTCGATGCGACCCATTGGCCATCGATCAGCAGTTTCACATCGTCGAGCTTGCTGGCATTCGGTTGAACGGACACGTTCATGGATGACCTCCGCGTATTTATTGTTGTGGCGAGACGGTTCTGCGATGGAGTATAGAGGCTGCAAACATCTAACAAGAACTCACAATAAAGCCGGTCCAACATGCAAAAAGACCTTAGCAGCCTGAACTGGGACGACCTCAAGTTCTTTCTCGAAGTGGCCCGCACCCGCAAGGCTAGCATCGCAGCCAAACGCCTGGGGGTGGACTACACCACCGTCTCGCGACGCATCGGCTCGCTGGAAAACGCGCTGGGTACCCTGCTGTTCGAAAAATCACGGACCACCGGCTTCGTCCTCACCGCCGAAGGCCAGCGCCTGCTCGCGTCGGCCGAATCCATGGAAAGCACCCTGCACATGGCCTGCGAACAGGTTTCAGGCTCCGGCGTGGCACTGTCAGGACACATTCGCATGGGTTGCACCGAAGGCTTCGGCAGCTTCTTCATCACCCCGCAACTGAGTCACTTCGTCGACACCTACCCGGCAATCTCGGTCGACATCCTGCCGCTGCCACACTTCATCAGCCTCTCCAAGCGCGAAGCCGATATCGTCATCGCGCTTGAACGCCCCGAACACGGTCCCTACGTCTGCTGCAAGCTCTGCGATTACCGATTGAAACTGTATGCCACACGCGCCTACCTGGATCGCCACCCGCCCATCGACAGCAGCGCCCAACTCAGCGGCCACCGCTTCATCAGCTACGTCGACGACCTGGCGTTCAGCTCTGAGCTGCTCTACCTGAGCAAACTGCTGCCCAACGTCAACGCCGGACTGCGCAGCACCAGCGTGATCGCCCAGTACACTGCGGCGCTCCAGGGCCACGGGCTGGTCATCCTGCCCTGCTTCCTGGCCGCCCAGGACGAACGCCTGGTGGAGGTCCTGCCCGAGGAAATCGATATCACCCGGCAGTTCTGGATGTACTGCCGCGAGGACTTGCGCAAGCTGAAACGGATTACGCTGTTGTGGGATTACATTCGCGACGTCACCGACCGCAACGCACCGCTATTGATGGGCACCCCCGCCCCCCTGTAGCAGCGCCGCCAGCCGCGTCCTGCTCCACTCAGACGTTAGACTGCCACCCAAGCATCAACCCACTAAGCCTCTTCACCTTGCGCCGCACCGCTTCCTCGAACACACCCTTGCGGCTTTCGACCAGGGTGAACCAGTGCTTGGCACGCGTGATTCCGGTGTAGATCAACTCCTTGGTCAATACCGGATTCAACGCGTCCGGCAGGATCAGCGCCGTGTGCGCGAATTCGGAACCCTGGGATTTGTGCACCGTCATCGCGTACACCGTCTCCACGTCATTCAACCGACTGGGCAGCACGAAGCGAATGCCGCCCTGCCCGTCATTGCGCGGGAAGGCCACGCGCAAGACCCTTCGCTCGCGCCCGCCACCCTCGGGCAGCATAAGGGCGATGCCGATATCACCGTTCATCAAACCCAGGCCATAGTCGTTGCGGGTCATCAATACCGGACGGCCCTCGTACCAGGGTTGGCTTCCGTCGATCAGGCGCGCCTGGGTCAAGACCTGGGTGGCGCGTGCGTTCAGGCTTTCTACCCCCCAAGGCCCTTTGCGCACGGCGCACAGCAGCTGAAACTCGTCGAAAGCATTCAGCAACCCACGGGCCCAGGTTGCCCAGGCTTCATCTTCCAGTGGCGTTTCTACCGGCGGTCGAGCCCTGTCGATCTGCTCAAGATAGCGGCGGTAGCCTTGCGGTCCATCGCTGCTGCGACCATGCCCGTCCAGCAGCAGACGCAACAGCGCTGCATCGTGTTCGCCTTTGAGGGGCAGCCAATGGACATCGGTGTGTCGACCTTCCTGGAGCAAGGCACGCGCACCTTCGGCGTCCTGCAGGTTGACCCGGGCAGCCAACTGGCCGATGCCACTGTCCTCGCCGAACCGACGCGAGTGCCGCAACATGACCACCTGTTGTGCCAAAGCGTGATCACGCTCGTTCCCTTCGAGCAAACCACTGTGCGCCAGATCCTCGCCGCTCACCTGCTCCAGCCAGGCTCGCGTCGCCGGGCTGTAATAGCCGGCCTCGGCCTGGCTGCATAGATCGCCCAGCACGGCCCCCGCCTCGACCGACGCCAACTGATCCTTGTCGCCCAGCAGCACCAGCCGCGCATGGGCCGGCAGCGCGTCGAGCAGGTTGGCCATCATCTCGAGGTCGATCATCGAGGCCTCGTCGACCACCAACACGTCCAAGGGCAGGGGGTTGGCCGCATCGTGACGAAAATGCCGCGTACCTGGACGGCTTCCCAGCAGCCGGTGAACGGTGGTTACCTCGGTGGGAATGCGTGCCTTGATCGCCGCGTCCACTTCCAGGCTCTGGACCTGCAGGCTGATCGATTCCGTCAGCCGGGCTGCCGCCTTGCCGGTCGGTGCCGCCAGACGAATGCGCAGCGGTTTGTCCTGGGCAACGGCAGGCCCCTGCAACAGCGCCAGCAGGCGCACCACCGTGGTGGTCTTGCCGGTCCCCGGGCCGCCGGTGACGATACTGAAGGCGCCACGGGCCGCCAGCGCGCAGGCCAGTTTCTGCCAATCGATCCGCGCCCCATCGGCGGTGCCGAACAATTGCGTCAAACGCTGGGCAAGATCCTCCGGTATCGGCTCATGCGCCTCCAGACGCTGGCGCAACGCATCACCGATGCGCCGCTCGTAAGCCCAGTACCGACGCAGGTACAGACGTTGACTCGAAAGCACCAAGGGCGAGCTGCCTGAAGTGTCGTCCCCGTTGCCCACCAATGGGCTATTCGCCAGACTGCTCAACCAGGCGTCGGCACTCAGGCCCTCCAGCAACTGCGATGGCAGCAGGGCCACGCCTCCCTGCAGATCGCCTTCGGGCGGCAGCGACAGGGCGAAATCCGGCGCCTGCAGCGTTGCTGCCAAGTCCAGGCAGACGTGGCCATGCCCAAGCTGGTGACTGGCCAAGGCAGCAGCAAGCAGCACCAAGGGATCCCCCTGCGGATCGAGGTCAGCCAGAAACGCCACGAAGGCCTTGTCCAGCGCGCGCAGCCAGCCGCGCTCGACCCAGCGTTCGAGCAGCGCCAACAGGTCAGCCGTATGTGTGCGGGGCTGCAATCGAGCAAGGCTGTGTGCGTCCAGAGGCGTCGGCAACAGGTCGGCAAACGAGCGGGTCATGGTGTACTTTCCTCGAACAGGTCGGCCTGGACATCGCGGCGTCCGCCTTTGAACAACGCATCGAGCTCCTCGATGAGCTCACGTGGCGGACGCGTGAAGTACACCCCTTGACTGGGCGCCCCCAGGCCGCGCAGAAACACGAATACCGCACCTCCGACATGCTGGTCGTAGTCGTACCCTGGCAGCCGGGCTTTCAACTGTCGGTGCAAGGCAAGCAGGTACAGCACGTATTGCAGGTCGTAGCGGTTGGCCAGAATGGATTCGGTCATCGCCTCCTGGGTATAGGCATCATCATCCGGGCCCAGCCAGTTGGATTTGTAGTCGGTAACGTAATACTGGCCCTGATGCTCGAAGCACAGGTCGATGAAGCCCTTGAACATGCCATTGAGCATTGCCCCTTCGGCTGGCAGCCGAAGCACGCCAGGGTGAGTGTACTGGCGCACCAGAGCATCGAGCCGGGTCACGTCAACCTTGTGGCTGGCGAACCAGAACTCCATTTCGATCTGGTATTGATCGAGCTCAGCCATGCGTACCGACGCGCGTTCGGATCCGAGGCGCAATGGCTCGTCGATGAAACGTCGCAGCCATTCGTCGAGGGTCGGGATCCAGCCGGTCCAGCCGCGCCGACTGCAACGGCGGGCGACGTTGTCGGCCAAACGTTCGGGAGCCGCCGCAACACTGGCGAACCCTTCGCGCCCCGCCCACTCCAGTAAACCGTGCAGAAAGGTCCCCGGACCCGGACCGCGGGGGAAACGATGAATATCGCCGCTGGTGGCTGGCACTTCGCGCGGTACCTGGACGTCCAGGCGCTCATCGTCCATGAGCTTCTGCTCAAGCGCGCTGTCGGGCGCCTGATCGTCATCCGCGCTGAAGGTGTCGCTGATGCGCAACGCACTGTAAGAGGCTATCCACCAGTTTTCCCGAGCACTGCGCTTGGGTTGGCGCACCTTGAGCAGCGCGGCATCGCTGCGCAACGGTACGTAGCGGGTCTCGTCCGCTTCCGGTACCGGCAGGCTCACGATGTCCGCGCATCCCGCACTCGCAGCCTGCAACCAGCTCGCAAGCTGGCTCGCATCGACCAGAGGCTGCCCGCCGCCCAACAGGTAACCAATGGCCGAGCGATGAAACACCGACTCCTTGGTCGTGCCGCGCTTGAGGTCCGCGATGCCGAGCCAACAGCTGTGTTGAGCCCGGGTCAAGGCTACGTAGAGCAGACGCAGATCCTCGGCCAGACGCTCGTCGTCGGCCAGCGCCACCTGTTCAGGCGTAGGGCTCAGCGTCAGTTGCGCCCGGTGTGACGCATCGTGATAGATCAACGGCAAGCGCTTGCCATCCACCGGCTTGCAGCTGCAGATGAAGGGCAGGAAAACCAGCGCGTACTCCAGCCCCTTGGACTTGTGAATGGTCACCACCTTCACCAACTGCTCGTCGCTTTCCAGGCGCAGGATGTGCTCCTCGGCCGCGCTGCCGGACAGCGCCAGCTGTTCGCTCAGATGACGGATCAACGCTTGCTCGCCGTCCAGTTCGCTGGATGCCTGCTGCAACAGTTCGCACAGGTGCAGCAGGTTGGTCAGGATACGCTCGCCATCGTCGCGACCGATCAACGCCAACGGCAGGTCGAAGTCGTGCAGCAACCTGCGCAGCATCGGCAGCACACCCTGGCTGCGCCAGATGGTTCGATAGCTGCGAAACTGCATGACTCGCGCTTCCCATTCCAGCTCACTGAGATTCAACTGCTCCAGTTCATGCAGCGAACGGTTCAGCGTCATGCTCGCCAAGGCAGCGCGCAATTGCCGCTCCGAATCGGGCTCGGCGCACGCCTTCAGCCAGGCCAGCAGATCGTGGGCCTCTTGTGCAGCGAACACCGAGTCCTTGTCCGACAGGTACACGCTGCGTACACCGCGCTCGGTCAACTCGGCGCGCACGGCCTGAGCTTCCTTGCCATCGCGTACCAAAATGGCGATGTCGGCCGGCAGGATACCTCTGGCTTTGCGCCCCTCCACTTGAAAGCCACCTTGCCCGGCTTGACCTACGTTCAACAGGCGCACGATCTCGGCCGCGCAGGCAGCTGCCAGAGCCTTGCGATAGGCAACGCCCGAAACAGGCTGATCACTGGGCAATTGCCATAGGGTCAGCGCCGGTATCGCCTGGCCCTCGACGACCAACGATTCCTTGCGGCCCTGGGCCTGCACATCGATGAACGGCACCGGATTGTCTTCACCCTGCCTGAAGAGGAACGCACCTCGCCCCTGCGCACGTTGCTCGGCCTGCATGAACACATGGTTGACCGCCCCGACCATGGACAGGGTTGACCGGAAATTGGTACCCAATGTATGCAGCCGCCCCTCGGTCGCACGACGTGCCTGCAAGTAGGTGTGTATATCGGCACCGCGGAAAGCGTAGATCGCCTGCTTCGGATCGCCGATCAGGAACAGACCGGTCTCCTGTTCGTTCTCCTCGATGTGATAGATACGCTCGAAGATGCGGTACTGAACCGGATCGGTGTCCTGAAACTCATCGATCAGGGCCACCGGGAACTGTTCGCGAATCAACTGGGCCAACTGCTCGCCACCGGCGCCCTGAAGCGCACGGTCGAGCCGGACCAGCATATCGTCGAAGCCCATTTCCGCACGCCGGCGCTTCTCTTCCTCGAAGCGTTCGCCGATCCACTGGGCAGCGTGCCTGAGCACCGCGCTCTCAGGTGTCGGCAGCGCCGCCAGCGCTGCGGGCAGCATGACCATCGCCTGCAACCCAGGGTGATCAGGGGCTTCACCCTTCCAGGCTTCGGCCATGCCTTCGGGTGTCAGGCGGGTAAAGCCGGTGCCGATATCCAGCTCGTGCTGATCCGGGTCGGTCGCCCAGGCCGTGATCTTCTCGAACCAGGGTTCGAAATAGCGTGCCTGCATCTTGCGACCGTCGACCGCCTTCGCCGCCACGGCCTGCAGGCAGATTTCACGCAACTCGATGGCCCACTGCGGCCAGGGTTTCTTGAGCTCGATCAAGGCCTGCTCGCGCTCGGCCAGAGCACGCTCGATCAGCTCGCCAGGTTCATCGCCCGAAGCGCCCTCGTGCGCATGGGCAAACAGCCCACGTACTCTGGTGAGCAACGCTGCGGGCCCGCCCAGATGAGCTCTTACCCAATCCAGGGCAGCGCCTTGCATCGGGTAGTAATACCGCCGCCAATAGTCACGCACGACTTCGCCCAGCAGGTCGCTGTGATCGGTCTCCAGGCTCTGGGTGAACAAACTGCCGCTGTCGAATGCATGCTCGCGCAGCATGCGCTGGCACCAGCTGTGGATCGTGGAAACGGCTGCTTCATCCATCCATTGCGCAGCAATATCCAGTCGGGCTGCGCTGGCCGCCCACTGGGTAGTGTCGAATTCGTCGCGCAACTGTGCGATCAATGCATCCGGTGCCGCGATCTCGTCTCGAAAAAAACGAGCCGCTTCGGCCAGCCGTATGCGGATCCGCTCGCGCAGCTCCTTGGTCGCCGCATCGGTGAAGGTCACGACCAAGATCTGCGGAGGCAGCAGTTCGCGACCGAATCCGTTGATGTCCGCACCGTGGCCCAGGATCAAACGCAGATAGAGTGCGGAAATGGTGAATGTCTTGCCGGTGCCCGCGCTGGCTTCGATCAACTGACTGCCACGTAGGGGGAAGGCCAACGCCAATGGACGTTCAGGAGACGTCATGATCGGGCCTCCTGCTCATCGACCGAGCGCCAGGGCGCTTCCAGCATGGGTTGGTAGAGCGTCTGAGCCCAACCCTCGAATTCTTCACTGTCGACCAGTGCATCGAAATCAGCGAACTGACGCATCAACGCCACCGCCTCCCGGCGCTCGCCATTGCTGGTCACGCCATCCCCCTCATAGGCTTTTCGTGCTGCCGCCAAGGCTTTCTCCTCATCAGTCTGCGAAAGCCAGGCCACGGCTGTCTTCACCGCTACCGGCAGAGGACGGGTCATGCCCGTCTGCCAGGCCAGCAAGAGATCGCTCAGCGCCGTTTGAGCCTGGTCCAGAGGCAATGGATCGAGCAACAAGGTATCGTCGCTGGCCACTACCGCCGTTGTCAGGGGCAGTCCCACGGCGCATGATGCGAGATGCAAGACCCAGGGACGTATCAGACGATGCCATTTGCGCGAGCGCACGCCGCCGATGGCATTGGCGATCGTCGAAACACTGAGGCAGTTGCCATCCTCGCGCTGGTACACGCCCGCCAGCCACCCCTCCAGCACGATGCCCTGTGCTTGGAAAGTGATCGGTAGAGCGCTGTCCAGCCGGGAAGGCCAGAGCACGAGCAACTGGCGATAGCGCTCGAGCAGATCGGGCAATGGTTCGATCAATTCTTCCCGCAGTCGCGTACCAAACTCTGCCATGGGTAAAAGACCGCTGCCCTGCAACTTCCGAGCGTGGTTCTCCAGCACGTCGGTGATTTCACCGGCACTGGCCATGCCCGCACTGAGCAGGCTGTCACTGAGGGTGTAACGCTCCAGCGCATCGAGCACGAAGGGCTCGATATCGGACACCGGCTTCTCGGCCGACTCGAAGAAGACCTTGAGCCGCTGGCTGAAAAAGTGCCTGACCGGATTGCGCAGAAAATCCTGCAGCTGAGCCACGCTCAATGGCTCCTCCTGACGATGAGCAGGCAGCGGTACCTGCGCATCCGCTGCCGCTATGCCTGCGTGCAAGTGCTGCCACTCGCTGGCAAAACTGAAGAGCGCAGGATTTCCCTGGTGAAAGTACCGAGCACTGAAAGGCTGAAGCGGATGCTCCAGCGTGAGCGCGTGCAAGAGCTTCTGTCCGCTAGCGGAACTGTCCAGTGCCTCATCGCCTGACAGCCGCCAGCCACTGGCCAGGTGATCGCGCAACTGCCCAATCAGCACCGACGGTGGACGTTCGCTGTTGTCCCTGATGCTGCGCCCCACCCAGCTCATGTAGAGTTGCTCACGCGCCGAGAGCAGCGCTTCCAGCAGCAGGTAGCGGTCGTCCTCGCGACGGGAACGGTCCCCCGGGCGGTAATCGCTGCCCATCAAGTCGAAGTCCAGCGGTGGCTGCGGCCGCGGGTAGTCGCCATCGTTCATGCCCAACAGGCAGACGATCTTGAACGGAATGGCGCGCATCGGCATCAAGGTGCAGAAGTTGACGGAGCCTGCCAGAAAGCGCTGGCTCAAGCGCCCCTGATCCAGCCCCGCGAGCCAGGCTTCACGCACCACCGTCAGCGGCAATTGCTCGACCAGTCCCACCGCTTCGCAGGTTTCCAGCCACTCTTCACGCAGTTCTTCAAGCTGATTGAGCAGGTATTCGTCATGCTCCGTGTCGGCAGTGAAGAACAGCTGCAGCAACTGATGCAGTCTGATACCCCACTGCGCAGGGGTGGCCGGACGATCAAGTTGCTGGCAGGCCACTTCCAGCGCATCCAAAAGCGCTGCAAGCGGCCCGATAAGCGCTGCATCCAGGCCACCGATTTCGTCGTAGGGCTCGATGTCACTGCACCCTATTCCGGTTCCCACGGCATAACCAAGCAACATTCGTCGCAGCCCAAAGCGCCAGGTGTTCTGCTCCAGTTCGATCGGCAGTCCCATCTGCGTGCGTTGGCGTGCATCGAGACCCCAGCGAATACCCGCCCCTTCGATCCAGCGACGCAGCGTCGGCAGATCCCGCTCCGGAATTGCAAATCGACTGCGCAGGGCAGGCACGTCGAGCAGATCAAGAATCTCGCTCACGGGGAAGCGACTGTCCGGCAGCTTGAGCAGGTGCTCGACCGCTATGAGCAAAGGGTCACGCCCGCGTTGCCCTTGATCGGTCAGCGTGAAGGGGATGAATCTGCGGTCATCCCGGTCCAGCTGGCCAAACACCGCCCGAATATGGGGGGCGTAGCTGTCGATGTCGGGCACCATGACGATCACATCACGTGGACGCAGCGCGGCATCGGCACTGAAGCGTGCCAACAGCTGATCGTGCAGAATCTCCACCTCGCGCTGCGCACTGTGGGCAACGTGGAAGCGAATGCTCTTGTCGGTCTTGATATCGACGCTGGGCCAGATCGACTGTGTTTCGCCCAGGGGGCGCAGCTCGAGGATGTCGTCCTGCAACTGACCCAACAGGTGTCGCGGCTCGCCTTCGCTGAAAAGGTCGATACGACCGTCGCCAAATGCAGCCTGATAGCTGGCGGGGTCGTCATAGCTGTCGAGCAGATTGATGTAGTCACGCCCTTGCTTGCCCCAGGCGGCGAGCAAGGGATGGGCGTGCTGATGAAGGTTGTCTGAATCCAATACGACCGGCATGCCCTGCTTGCGAGCCTGGCGCTTGTATTGATGACGCAGCAGGTCCTTGTCCGCCACGATATCGGCCCAATGGTGCCGACAGGGGTTGTGCACACACAACAGCACCTGACTGAAGCGACCCAGCGCCGCCAAGGCTTCCAGGCCTTGGGCTGGTAGCGACGAAATACCGAACACGATTACACGCGATGGCAATGTCGAAGGTGCTTCATCCAGCGCCGCGGCAGCCTCCATGAAGCGTTGATGCACCCCCGCCCGGCTTTGTGCCATGCCTTCGGACCCTACATCCTCCAGCAATGCCCTCCACAACTCCGCTTGCCAACAATTGCCTACCGGCAAGGGCTTGCTCAAACCGCGCCCATTGCGCAGCTGATGCTTGCCTACCGCCCAGTCCTGAAGCCAATCCGCGCGATAGACCTGGTACTGATCGAACAAGTCTGCCAGGCGTTCTGACAACTGGTAGCGCTTGCGCAGGTCGCTATCGTCGAGCAGGAAGCGCTGGAGAGGTTCGAAATGGGGCCGGTCGATCAGTTGCGGTAACAGACGCATCAAACGCCAGGTAAGCGGTGCCTTGTCGAGCAGCGAGGAAGAAGGAATCTGGTCATGCCCCAGTACGCTTCGATACAGCTGCCACATGAAACTGCCAGGCAACTGCACATCCACCGCCGCCGAGATTCCTACCCCTCCTTCCTCATCCGTGCTTTCGTCCGCGGCGAGCGCAAGCTTAAGCCATTGAGCGATGCCATTGCTCTGCACCAGGATGATTTCGTTTTCCAACGGACGCAGTGGATACAGGCGCATCCAGCTCACGACAAGACTGCGCAGTTCGTCCAGGCGATTGCCGTGTACAACCATGAAACCGGGGGTAAGGGGCGACATGGCCGACATGTGCGAAGTCCTTGAGGTAAACGTGAATCAAGGATCAACCATATCAGATGTAGCTTTGTCAGTTGAGCCAGCCGGTTCTGCTCAACGTGTAAGAGACAACTGAATGTCGACTTGATAAGTAGGAGAGGTCTTACAGGGAAGCGCTAGAGAAAAAGCCGTACAAAGACAAAACCCCTACCTGCT
>NZ_DJUS01000154.1:11297-18477 GCF_002438365.1 Pseudomonas sp. UBA6276 | reverse complement strand
TGATCATGGGCGCCAACATCGGCACCACCCTGGGCAACGGCTTGATCGCCATGCCGCTGGGGCCATTGGGACTGATCTTCGCCGGGCTGTTCGCCCTGGTCTATGTCTTCAGCAAGAACGAAAAGACCCGCCATCTGGCCATTGCCATCATCGGTTTCTCGTTGATCTTCTACGGCCTGAACCTGTTGACCGGCGGGCTCAAACCCCTGCGCGAACTGCCGGAAGTGATGTCGGTCATCTCTGGATTGCGCGCCGACAGCTACACCGGCCTGGCCATCTGCGTGCTGACCGCCGCCGGCATCACTGCCATGATCCATTCCTCGTCGGCCACCATCGGCATCGTCATGGGCCTGGGGGCGGCTGGCATTCTGGATTGGCAGACGGCGGTGGCGTTCTCCCTCGGTGCCGACCTGGGCACCACCGTCACCTCATGGCTGGCCTCGCTCAACCTGTCGAAGAACGCCAAGCGCGCGGCCTATGCCCACATCGCCTTCAACTTCATCGGCGTTGCCATGATGTTTCCGCTGTTCTTTCTGTCCATGGACATCCTGCAAGGGACCATGGGCCTGTTCGGCATGGACGTGACCCGTACCAGTACGGTCGATGGCAAGGAAAGCTTCCCGATGGTGCCCGTGGCGGTGGGGCTATACTCCATCGGCTTCAACATCTTCAACACGGCGCTGATGTTTCCCTTCATCGGTGTGTTCGAGCGTGTGCTCTCGCGCATCGGCGCCAGCCGCAGCGACGCGGAGGACTATGCCGTACCGCGTCATCTCGACCGTGCCGCGCTGGCCAATGTGAACACCGGCGTGGCCGCCGTCAGCCAGGAACTGACCCGCTACAGCGAGGGCATGGGCCTGCTGCTGGACGCGGCGCGCGGCCAATCCCAGGCGCTGAAGAACGCCGCGGAACATGAGCATGCGCTGGACACCCTGAGCCAGGAAATTCGCGGTTACACCGCGCAGATGTTCAAGAACGATGTCACGGCGCGGCAAACCAATCTGCTCGCCAGCCTCATCGAGGAAGAAGACTTCAGCGCAAGCCTGACCCGGACCTTGTCGCAGATCGCCCGCCGCATCGAGCGCCAGGTGTTCTGCGCCAATGCGCGGAAAATCGTCGACGCCATTCTCGATATCGTCGAGCCGGCCGTGCGCAAGGGGCCACAGGGCACCTACCTGCCGAACGCCCACGCCAGGGACCTGCTGGCCCTGCGCGAGCGCTGCCTGCAGCCCGAGCAGAAACTGGGCTGGGACGAACGCGGCGCCATCCTGGCGTTGCTGGGCAGTGCCGAGCGTGCGCTGAATCTGGTTCAGCGCATCGCCGAGGAACGTCTTTCGGTGTCACGAGAACTGGATCAGACCGACCCAGCGTCGGCGGCCGACCATGCCCCCTCCGGCGTATTGGCCAAACCGCTGTAGGCTGAGTTGGTCTCAGCGTGCGGCGGCGGCGGGGGCTGTGGCGTTGTACCAGGGCCGCAGCAGACTGAGCAGGCCCAGCAGCGCCATGCCGGCGCCCAGCCACAACGGGGCGCGCAGTCCCAGACCAGCATCGATCACCGCACCACCGGCCCAACTGCCCAAGGCCAGCCCGGCGGTGATCACCGAGGTGTGCAGGGTGTTGACCAGCGCGCCGGGCTCGGCGGCCTTCATCACCCGCGCGACCATGGCCGGGTTCAGCGCAACCCCGGTCAGGCCAACGGTGAGGAAGCAGGCCAGGTTCAGCCAGAATACCTGACCGGCGAGGGCGAATCCGCCCAGCGCCAGCACCAGCAGGGCCAAGCCCCAACCCAGAGCGGCGAAGGTATGCCGATCGGCGATCCGGCCCACCACCATGTTGCCCAGCACGTTGGCCACGCCGTACAGCGCCAGCAACGGCGCCACCTGGGCGGGAGCCACGCCGACTTCCTCGATCAGGATCGGCGTGCAATAACTGAACGCAGCGAAGGTCGCGCCGATGATCAGGCCGCTGGTGATGTAGGCACCCCACAGGCTGCGGTTCTTCAGGCTGATCCACTGTCTGCCCAGCGACGGCTCGTCGCCGGCCTCGGCGCGCGGCAGGCGCGTGGCAACCAGCACCGTGCACAGCGAGGCCAAGGCCACCACCAGCCAGGCACTGGCCCGCCAGCCATAGTGATGTTCGACCCAGGCGGTCGCCGGCACGCCGGCCACGGGCGAAAGCATCAGCCCGGCCAGCACCACCGAAATGGCCCGGCCGCGGTCCTGCAGGCTGACCAGCCCGGCGCACAGGGTCATGCACAGGCCGATGCAGGCGGCGCTGGACACGCCCATGACGATGCGTGCCACGGCCAGCACCGTATAGGTCGGCGCCGCGGCGGCCAGCGCGCCGGCCAGCACGTACACCGCCAGCAGCCCGACCAGCGCGCGCTGATTGCTGATGCCGCGCGACAGCAGCAGCACCGTGACCGGTGGCCCGCCCAGGGCCATGCCCAGCGCATACAGGGCAATCAGGTTGCCGACCTGGGCCAGGCTCACGGAGAACGCGGCGGCCAGCGCGGGCATCATCCCGGCCACCATGAACTCGGCGGTCACCAGCGAGAAAATCGTCAACCCCAGCAGGTAGACGGTCGGCGGAAGCTTGGAACGGGTGGTCATGAGCGTCTCGGACAAAAATGAAGCTGGCTACCCTAGGGATTGTTGAACGAATGGTCAAATAACCAAGGGCGCTCAGTTCATGTCAGCGACGACCGGCGTTGCCCCTTGCATCCCACGTCCGGCAAAGCGATGCTCGGTGTCTTCCCCTCAAGAGCGTGCTGTCATGCCCTGCGTAACGCAAAGCCCCGCCGAATTGGCCATGGATGAAACCTTCTGGACGGACGTTGCTGCACGCTACCCACGCGACGACGGGCCGATCAACCTCGACGGCGGTTATTTCGGTCGCATGAGCGAAGGCGTGGTGAGCGCCTATGAAGACGCGATCCGTCATGTCAACCGCAGCAACTCGGTGCACGTGCGCCAGCACTTCGACAAGCATGAGGCCGACGCCATCCGCCAGCAGCTCGCCGAGCTGATGGGCGTGCCCGCAGGCGAACTGACCTTTGCCCGCAGCGCATCCGAAGCCCTGTATTCGCTGATCCGCAACTACACGCGTCTGCAGCCGGGCGATCAGGTGTTGATCAGCGACCTGGACTACGGCTCGGTGCAGGGTGCCTTCGACTGGCTGCAGCAGGCCCGCGGCGTCGAGCTGGTGCGTCTGGTCCACGAGCACCCCGCCAGCTACGAGGCTTTGCTCCAGACCTACCGCCAGGCCTTCGCCACCCATCCGCGGCTCAAGCTCATGGCGTTGACCCACGTCACCCACCGTACCGGGCTGGTCATGCCGGTCAAGGCCATTGCCGCCGAGGCCCGTACCCACGGCATCGACGTGATTCTGGACGGCGCCCATTCGCTCGGTCAGATGGAGGTCGATCTGCACGACCTGGGCATCGAGCTGGCGGGCTTCAACCTGCAGAAATGGATCGGCGCGCCGCTCAGCCTGGGGGTCATTCACGTTCGCCGCGAACGCCTGGCCGATTTCTCGCCGGACATGGGCAACCCCAGCTATCCAGCCGACGACATCCGCTGCCTGAGCCCCTACGGCACCCCCAACGTCCCCGCGTTGATGAGCCTGCCCACGGTGTTTGCCGAACACCAGGCGTTGGGCGGCTGGCCAGTGAAGGGCGCGCGCCTGCGTTACCTGCGTGACCTGTGGCTGACGCCTGCGCGAAGGCTGCCGGGCATCGAAGTGCTCACACCCGAAGACCCGCGCCTGTCCTGCTGCATCGCCTCGTTCCGTTTCCGCGACGTGCAGGACCAGCAGGGCAAGATCGACCAGCTCCTCGCCCAGTTCGATATCTTCACCGTCGCCCGTGACGGCTCCGCCTGCGGGCCCTGCATTCGGGTGACACCGGGGATCAACACGACGCCCGCCGACATGCACGCCCTGGTCGATGCCTTGACGGTGATGAGTCGCTGATCGGGAAGCAGGGGGGCAATCAACAACCGGCGCGCTGAACGCGCGCCGGGGGACAACACCTCGGGGCAGGGCGCCCCGAAGCCAGCCTCAACGGCTCGGCGTGACGCGCCAGATGGTGTTGGCCAGGTCATCGGCGATGATCAGCGCGCCGCGCGGATCGACCGTTACACCGACCGGGCGACCACGGGTCTTGCCATCGTCACCACGGAAACCCGTGGCGAAATCGATCGGCTCGCCGGCGGGTTTGTCACCGGCGAACGGCACGAAGATCACCTTGTAGCCCACGGGGTTGTCGCGGTTCCAGCTACCGTGCTCGCCAACGAACGCGCCCTGGGCAAACTTCTCGCCCATGGCCGGGATCGAGAAGTCCACACCCAGTGCGGCGACGTGCGAGCCAAGGCTGTAATCGGGCTTGACCGCCGCCGCGACTTTTTCCGGATTCTGTGGCTGCGCACGGGGGTCGACGTTCTGGCCCCAGTAGCTGTACGGCCAGCCATAGAACTGCCCTTCACGGACCGAACTCAGGTAGTCCGGCACCAGGTCCGGACCCAGCTCGTCACGTTCGTTGACCACGGCCCACAGCTGGCCTGTGCCCGGCTGGATGGTCAGTGCCGTCGGGTTGCGGATACCCGTTGCATAGGGCTTGTGCGCGCCGGTCTGGGCATCGATCTGCCAGACCATGGCGCGGTCGATCTCAACTTCCATGCCTCGTTCGGTCACGTTGCTGTTGGAACCGATGCCCACGTACAGGTAGCGGCCGTCGTCGCTGATGGCCAGCGACTTGGTCCAGTGGTGGTTGATCGCCGAGGGCAGGTCGGCCAGCTTGGTCGGTGCTGCGCTGGCCTTGGTCTGGCCGTCGGTGTAGTCGAAGCGCACCAGGGCATCCTGGTTGGCGACGTACAACTTGCCGTCGGCATAGGCCAGGCCGTAGGGCGCGTTGAGGTTTTCCGCAAACACGGTCTTCAGCTCGTAGGTGCCATCGCCGTCGGCGTCGCGCAGCAGGGTCAGGCGGTTGCCGCCCTTGACCTGGGTATTGCCCTTGGCCTTGATGTAGCTGGCGATCACGTCCTTGGGCTTGAGCTTGGCAGCGCTGCCGCCACGGCCTTCGGCCACCAGGATGTCACCGTTGGGCAGGACCACGGTCTGGCGCGGAATCGCCAGGTCGGTGGCAATCGCGCTGATGGTATAGCCCTGTGGCACGGTCGGTTTGCTGTCGCCCCAAGCCACTGGCTCGGCGATCTTCATGCTCGGCAACAGGCCGCGCTGTGCTTCCGGCAATTTGGGATCGGGCCCGCGGGCCTGGGTGCTGTCGGCTTCGCTGCCGCAACCGGCGAGCAGCAAGGCCACGCTGATGGCCGTCAAGGCGCCTGAATAGTTCATCGAACACCTCCGGAACGCAGATTGGTCAAACCGACCCAGGCCGCGATCAGCGCCAGTGCCGTCACGATCACCGACAGGATCAGCCCCGAAGGCATGACTGCCCAGGCGTCCTTGGCATGTTCGAAGGCGTTGACCAGACCCAGTACCCACGTCACCAGCAACAGCAGGAAGTACACGACTGGACGACCGCCCTTATGTTCCGCGCGGACCAGGTTGATGAGGGCGCACAGCAGCGCCAGGCCACAGAACACCAAGGCACCGGCGATCAGCCAGGCGGCGAAGTTGCTCCACTGGATCTGGTAGCTCTGGTAGTAGGCGATGTCGCTCAGTAGCCCGCCCAGAAAGAGCGGAACGGTACCGGCCAGGAAGATCGCATGCAGCGGACCTGGCCTGTGTCGATAGGCAAGTTGGGTAGTAGTGGTCACGACAATCCCTCATCAAAGGACAACATCGGCACGGATGCACCGGCGGGTCAGACGCGCTTATTGCGCATAGAGAGGATCGCCGCCGCCAAGCGTTAGTTCACAAGCGTTCGTGTCGAAATATTATCGGGCGCCCCGAGACTCGCCACTGGACGTCGCCCTGTCGCCGGCGCGCTCAAGCAACGCCCGAGCCCTGCCGATATAGCGATTGCCCACGCGTTCGCAAGGGCTTCCAATCATGAGGTTCGTCATGTTCAAAACGTCTCTGCGCGCCCAGGTGCTGGCCTTGCTGGCCGGTGGGTTGCTCATCCTGCTGCTGATTGCTCTGGGCAGCTTCAAATTCCTCGCAGGAAGCCTGGATGACTACACACACCTGGTGGCCGGACCGCTGCGGGCCACTGAACTGGTCGATCGTGCCAACGTTCAGTTCAAGACCCAGGTGCAGGAATGGAAGAATGTGCTGCTGCGTGGCAAGGACCCCAAGGCCGCGGACAAGTACTGGGCCCAGTTCGAGGAGCAGGAGCGGGCGGTGGCGGCCACCTTGCAGGCCCTGAGCGAATTGCCCGGCGTACCCGCCAGCGTCAGCCAGAACGCCCAGCGCCTGCGTGATGAACACGCTACGTTGGGCAAGGCCTATCGTCAGGGTCGCGAAGCCTTCCTGGCCAGCGGGGCCGAAGCCGCCAGCGGCGACCGCGCCGTGGCCGGCGTCGACCGTGCCACCAGCGAGCAGATGAACGCTCTGGTGACCGAGCTGCGCGGGCTGGCCGATGAGCAGTCGCGGTTGATCAACGAGCAGGGCCACCAGGCGATCGTCTGGGGCATCGGCATCATGCTGTTGTCCGGACTGCTGATCACCGCCCTGAGCCTGTGGCTGGTCAACCGCAACCTGGTCACGCCGGTGCGCGACCTGATCGACTACGTGGCGCGCCTGAGCCAGGGCCATCTGGCCGAGCGCGTGGTCAGCCAGCGGCGTGACGAGTTGGGCAATCTCGCCGTGGCAGCGAACACCCTGCGCGACTTTCTCGCCGATACCTTCACCCGCCTGCAACGCAGCACGGCCGATCTGGACCAGGCCAGCGGCGAGTTGAACACCATCGCTGCGGTGATGCTGCAGGGCACCAACGAGCAGTTCGAGCGCACCGATCAGGTGGCCACGGCGATGCAGGAAATGTCCGCCACCGCGCAGGAAGTCGCCCGCCATGCCGCCGGCGCGGCCACCGCCGCCGCCGATGCCGACCGCGAGGCGCAAAGCGGTGAGCAGTCCATGCAGGCCACCATCCATACCATCACCCGCATGCGCGGCGAGATTGCCCTGACCGGCGACGTGATTCGTCAGTTGCGCGACGACAGCGGTCGGATCGGCAAGGTGCTGGAGGTGATCCGTGGCATCGCCGACCAGACCAACC
>NZ_DJUS01000154.1:0-11290 GCF_002438365.1 Pseudomonas sp. UBA6276 | reverse complement strand
TCGCCGTGGTCGCCGACGAGGTGCGCACCCTGGCGCAGCGTACCGCGGCCTCGACCCTGGAAATCCATCAGATCATCGACACCGTGCAGACCGGCGCAGTGAACGCGGTGCAAGCCATCGAAAATGGCCAGCAACGCAGCGATCAGGGTGTCGAGCAGGTGGTGGAAGCAGGGCAGACACTGACCCGCATCACCCAGTCGATCGAGGCGATCAGGGACATGAACCGGCAGATCGCAACGGCCGCCGAAGAGCAGAACGCGGTGGTCGACGACATCGCCCAGAACCTGGTCGAAATCACCGCCATCGCCACCACCAACCAGGCCAACGTCGACCGTACCCAGAGCGCCAGCGGCCACCTGCATCAACTGTCGACGGAACTGGGGCAGGTCACGGCGCGCATCAAGGCGGCGTGACCCGCGCGCCGTCCGGCCACCGCGTGGCTGCCCTCAGCGCTTGCTGCGCTTGGGCAGCAGACGCGCCAGGGTGTCGAGCTCGGCCTCGGCCCGCTCGAGTTCGGCGGCCGAGTCTTCGGCCCAGACCTGCGCCAGCGGTTGCAGATCGGCTTCGACCTTGGCCTTGAGGCACCATTGATGGTGGTCATGCCACGAGCCCAGCGCCGACTGCACGGCCTTGAGCGATTTTTCCGCCTTGGATGACAGCGGAGAAAGGTCGGCGAAGGCCTGGGTCAGGTAGCGCGTGCGTTTGACCAGGATGCGCAGTTCGTGCCGATCGAACTTGGCATCCTTGAGCGCGCGGCGCAGTTTGTCGACGTGCTTGTTCAGGGTCTTCACCACCCTCTTTTCGAAGTGTTTTGAATCCAGGCCCGGCTCACTGGCGCGGAACGCGGCGGGCCATCCGTCCAGCGCCGTGAACAAGGCCTGCAGGGTGGCATGCTCGGCGATCAGTTGGTGCTCCAGTTCCAGGCGCGCCCGGCGGCTGTCGGCGGCACCGCCCATGCCACGCTTTTCCAGTTCCTGGGCCATCACTTCCAGGTCGCGGGTAGGGGTCGTGAGTTGTCCCACGGCCTTGGCCGCCGCCAGCAGCGGGCCCATGGCCGGTTCCGCACGCACCGGGATCAGCAGGCTGCGGATGCGCCGCACGGCGATACGCAGGTCGTGCAGTGCTTCGGCATCCGCCGCGCCTTCCAGACGAGCCCGCGCATGAAAGAGCGCCACCTCCAGCGCGATGATCTCTTTCACATAAGTGTCGACGAATGCCATGGATCCTCCGGTTGGTGGTCGAGCGGTTGATGATCGAAGAACAGGTTGCAGCGTCACTGATAGACAGAGCGCCACCGGCAATCGTGCCGGCCTCGCCGCGCGAATATGTGAGCAAATACATCCAGACACATAATCGGTCCATCAAAGGCGAACTGGACGAAGCGTGTTGGTAAACCCCAGCCGCGCAGTGCGGTCACAGCTAGCCACACACCCACTGCTGCACCGTCCCATCAGGAGCTTTTCAATGACTGTGAAGTCAGACCCCGTCGAGGCCTCGACACTCAATCCGCCGGTCTTCTGGATATCGGCCATCCTGCTGCTCTTGCTGGTGCTGTTCGCCAGCCTGATGCCCCAACAGGCGCAAACCCTGTTCGCCCATGTGCAGGATTGGATCTTCACCAACGTCAGCTGGTTCTACATTCTCGCCGTGGCGGTGATCCTGGGCACCGTGGTGTTCCTGGGCGTCAGCCGCTACGGTGACATCAATCTGGGCCCGGACCACAGCACGCCCGACTACAGCAGCATGACCTGGTTCGCCATGCTGTTCTCGGCGGGCATGGGCATCGGTCTGATGTTCTTCGGCGTCGCCGAGCCGGTCATGCACTTCCTCAATCCGCCCTACGGCGAGGGCGACACCGTTGCCGCCGCGGGTGAGGCGATGCGCATCACCTTCTTCCATTGGGGCCTGCACGCCTGGGCCATCTACGCCATCGTCGCCTTGATCCTGGCCTATTTCAGCTTCCGCCACGGCCTGCCGCTGACCCTGCGTTCGGCCCTCTATCCGCTGATCGGCGAGCGCATCTATGGCCCCATCGGGCATGCCGTGGACATTTTCGCCATCATCGGCACGGTACTTGGGGTGGCCACTTCGCTGGGCTTCGGTGTGGCGCAGATCAACACCGGCCTCAACGCGCTGTTCGGCATTCCGGTATCGATCCCGATCCAGATCGCCCTGATCATCGGCACCACCGCGTTGGCCACGCTGTCGGTGGTGTCCGGGCTGGACAAGGGCATCCGCCGGCTGTCCGAGCTCAACCTGGGCCTGGCGGTCCTGCTCATGGCGATGGTCATGATCCTCGGCCCCACCGTGTTG
This sequence comes from Pseudomonas sp. UBA6276, assembly GCF_002438365.1. Lineage (NCBI taxonomy): Bacteria > Pseudomonadati > Pseudomonadota > Gammaproteobacteria > Pseudomonadales > Pseudomonadaceae > Pseudomonas > Pseudomonas sp. UBA6276. The sequence continues at coordinate 8,977 of NZ_DJUS01000154.1, read as the reverse complement.
ATCCTGCAGACGTTCGTGCAGAACACCGGTGGCTACCTCAGCGAGATCGTCAGCCGCACCCTCAACCTCAACGCCTACCAGCCCACCGACTGGATCGGCGGCTGGACCCTGTTCTACTGGGGCTGGTGGCTGGCCTGGTCGCCGTTCGTGGGGCTGTTCATCGCGCGCATCTCGCGCGGTCGTACCATCCGCGAATTCGTCACCGGGGTGCTGCTGGTGCCCACCGCTTTCACCCTGCTGTGGATGACCGTGTTCGGTAACACCGCCATTCACATGATTCTCGAGCAGGGCATGACCGACCTGGGCATGGCCGTGGACAAGGACACGTCGCTGGCGCTGTTCGCGTTTCTCCAGCACTTTCCGTTCTCTGGCGTGATCAGCGCCCTGGCGATCATCATGGTGGTGGTGTTTTTCGTTACCTCGGCCGACTCCGGCGCGATGGTGGTGGACATGCTCGCCTCCGGTGGGTCGGAAAATACCCCGGTGCGCCAGCGCATTTTCTGGGCCTCGAGCATGGGCCTGGTGGCCATCGCGCTATTGCTGGCCGACGGCCTCAAGGCGTTGCAAACGGCGACCATCGCCAGTGCGCTACCCTTTACCCTGGCGCTGCTGCTGAGCATGCGCGGCCTGCTCAAGGCGCTCAAGCTGGACGCCACCAAGCGCGGCCTGCGCCATCAGGCCCTGGCGATTTCCCCGAGCACGCCACGCGCTGGTGGGAACTGGCAGCGTCGTCTGCGCACCCTGGCCATGTTCCCGCGACGTGCCCATGTGGTGCGCTTCATCGAGGAAGTGGCCCGCCCGGCCTGCCTCAGCGTCGCCGAGGAATGGCGCCTGCAGGGTTATGATTGCACGGTGGAAGACGGCGAGGAGGGCGGTGTGCGCCTGAGTGTCGGCCCGACCGACGATGCCTTCATCTATGAAATCCGGCCCCATGCCTATGCCACCCCAAGCTTCGTCATGAGCGGACCCACCGGCGAGGAGCGCAAGTATTTCCGCGCCGAAGTGCACCTGCGCGAAGGGGGGCAGGACCACGACGTCATGGGCTGGTCGCGCGACGAGGTGATCGGCGACATCCTCGATCACTACGAGCGGCACATGCACTTCCTGCACCTGGTGGGCTGACGGGCTCGCCGTTTCAATTTGCAATGGCTGGGCTGTAACATGCCCGCCATTGCCCATCATTGACCTCAGGAGCTTCCCATGGCCCATTCAGACATCACCTTTGTGCCGGACCCTGACCCGGAGTCGATTTCCTCGGACGTCGCAGGCTTCGGCGGCCTGCTGGTGACCACTCAGATTCCGACCCGCGCCGACGGCAGCCTGGAACTGGGCAGCATCACTGAGCAGAGCGAATGCACGCTGCAGGCGCTGAAAGTGGCGCTGGAAGCGGCCGGCAGTTCGCTGGATCGCGTCCTGCACCTGACCATCTACCTGACCGACATGGCTGACCGCCCGGCCTTCAACGAGGTCTACCAGCGTTTCTTCGCCAAGCCCTGGCCGGTGCGTGCCGCCGTAGGTATCACTGCGCTGGCCGCCCCCGGCATGCGTGTCGAAGTCACCGCCATGGCCGCCAAGGGCTGATCGTGCAGGAGAGCAGCATGATCGAAGTCACCGAGGTTTCCATCGCCCAACTGCGCGCGGCTCTGGAGAGCGGACAGACAACGGCGGTCGAACTGGTCCAGGCTTACCTGGAACGCATTGCGGCCTATGACGGCGCCGACACGGCCACCGCGCTGAACGCCGTGGTGGTGCCCAATCTCTCGGCCCTGGCCGAAGCCGAGGCGGCCGACGCACGGCGCGCGAGCGGCCAGACCCTGGGGCCGCTCGATGGCATTCCCTACACGGCCAAGGACAGCTACCTGGTCAAGGGCCTGACCGCGGCTTCCGGCAGTCCGGCCTTTGCCGGGCTGGTCGCCCAGCGCGACGCGTTCACCGTCGAGCGCCTGCGCGCTGCCGGAGCGATCTGCCTGGGCAAGACCAACATGCCGCCCATGGCCAACGGCGGCATGCAGCGCGGCGTCTACGGCCGTGCGGAAAGTCCGTACAACGCCGAGTTCCTCACCGCGCCGTTTGCTTCCGGCTCGTCCAATGGTGCGGGCACGGCGACCGCAGCCAGCTTCGCCGCGTTCGGGCTGGCCGAAGAAACCTGGTCGAGCGGACGCGGCCCGGCGTCCAACAACGGCCTGTGCGCCTACACGCCGTCGCGCGGGATCATCTCGGTACGCGGCAACTGGCCGCTGACGCCGACCATGGATGTAGTCGTGCCCTTTGCGCGGACCATGGCCGATCTGCTGGAAATCCTCGATGTGGTGGTCGCCGACGACCCCGACACCCGTGGCGACCTGTGGCGCCTGCAACCCTGGGTGCCGATACCCAAGGTGGCCAGCGTGCGCCCGGCGTCCTATGTGCAATTGGCCGTATCGCCCGCGGCGCTGGCGGGCAAGCGTTTCGGTGTGCCGCGCATGTACATCAATGCCGACCCGCTGGCCGGCACGGCCGAGCAGCCGGGCATTGGCGGCCCAACCGGGCAGCGCATTCACACCCGTGCTTCGGTGATCGACCTCTGGCAGCAGGCCCGCCGTGCTCTCGAAGCGGCAGGTGCCGAGGTGGTCGAAGTGGACTTCCCGCTGGTCTCCAACTGCGAAGGCGATCGACCGGGTGCGCCGACCGTGTTCAACCGCGGCATCGTCGACCCGGCGTTCCTGCATCATGAATTGTGGGACCTGACCGCCTGGGCCTTCGACGACTTTCTGCGCGCCAATGGTGATCCAGCGCTGAATCGGCTGGTGGATGTCGACGGCCCGCTGATCTTCCCCCATGACCCCGGTACGCTGCCCAACCGCGAAGGCGACCTGGCCGCCGGCATGGACGAATACGTGAAGATGGCGCAGCGTGGCATTACGCCCTGGGACGAGATCGACACCCTGGCCGACGGCCTGCGCGCGTTGGAGCACACTCGCAAGATCGACCTGGAAGACTGGATGCAGGCCCTGAAGCTGGATGCGGTGGTGTTTCCCACCGTCGCCGACGTGGCTCCGGCCAAGGCTGATGTCGATCCGGCAGCAGCGGACATCGCCTGGAGCAACGGGGTGTGGGTGGCCAATGGCAATCTGGCGATCCGCCATCTGGGCGTGCCGACCGTTACCGTGCCCATGGGCCTGATGGCCGACATCGGCATGCCGGTGGGGCTGACCTTTGCCGGTCGCGCCTATGACGACACGCAGCTGTTGCGCCTGGCCGCGGCCTTCGAGGCCACCGGTCAGCGCCGGGTGATCCCGCCGCGCACGCCACCGCTGCAGCGCTGAGGTCTCGCTGAAAACGTGGCGTCTGTGGCGCCACGTTTTCAGCCACCGCGCTGGCCGTCGGTGCGGTCCATGAGCTCGTTCCAGATGTACATGACGGCGTAGGCGCGCCACGGCCGCCAGTCTTCGCTGCGCAGCCGTTGGTGCCCCAGCTTCAGCAGTTCAGGATGCTCGCGGGTGATCTCCTGCATGATCACCAGGTCGCTGCCTGGCCAGGCGTCGCGGTCGCGCCAGGCCCGCATGGCCACGTATTCGACCGTCCACGGGCCGATCCCCGGCAGCGCCAGCAGGCCCTTGCGCAGGGGTGTCAGGTCGGCACGGGTGTGTTCATCGACAAAGGCTTCGATCTGCAGCTGATCGTTGGCCACCACCGCCGCAAAGTTCTGCAACGCCGCCACCCGCTTGCTGGGCATGCCGATCCGCTCGAGATTGACGTCGGCCAAGGCGGCCGGGGTCGGAAATTGCCACGCCACCTGTGCGTGCTGGGGATGCGCCACGGCCCTCCCGGCGCGCTCGGCCAGGCGCCCGGCAATGGTTGTCGCCGCCTTGACGCTGACCTGCTGGCCGACGATGGTGCGCACGATGAGCTCGAAGGTCGACCAGGTGCCTGGCACGCGCAAGCCCGGCGTCTGCAGCAGCAGGCGGCCCAGCCAGGGATCGCCGTCGAGTGCGGCATGCAGCTGCTGCGGGTCCAGATCCAGATCGAACATTCGCCGCAGACGCGGCACCAGGGCAGGCAGGTGAACGCTGGCCGGCCCATCGACTCGCGCGATCAGGCAGTCGCGGCCCGCGTCCTGCCGGACACTGAGCAGGCCTTCGTCGCCCTGCCATTCGACGGTGCGTAGATACACGCCGTCGATGACTGTCTCGACCAACGCACTTGAGCGACCGCCGTAAAACCTGAGCAGACGCTGCCAGTCGAAGGGCGGCTTATAGAACAATTCGATGTCGGTATGGCGTGAGGGCATGGCAAAAAACTCCTTGCGGGTTCAGACCATGCATCCCCTCACTTTGCTGCATCCACCGCCGACGCCGCTCGCGCCGCTGCTACAGACACACCGCCGTACCCACCGACACCGCGATCCCTGTAGCAGCGGCGCAAGCCGCGTCCGGCCTCACCGCGTTAATCCAGACACCCTGGGTTGCCCGCCGACGCGGCTCGCGCCGCTGCTACAGATACAACGCCGTACCCACCGACACCGCGATCCCTGTAGCAGCGGCGCAAGCCGCGTCCGGCCTCACCGCGTTCATCCAGACACCCTGTGTTGCCCGCCGACGCGGCTCGCGCCGCTGCTACAGATACACCGCCGTACCCACCGACACCGCGATCCCTGTAGCAGCGGCGCAAGCCGCGTCCGGTCTCACCGCGTTCATCCAGACACCCTGCGTTGCCCGCCGACGCGGCTCGCGCCGCTGCTACACGGATGCAATTACTTCGCGGTGGCCGGGCGGTTGATCATCAGCAATGCCACGATCAACGCCAGGACCGCCATGCCGGTGGCCAGCAAACCCAGGGAGTCCAGGCCGAACTGACGGATGCCCAGGCCACCCAGAATGGCGCCCAGACCGATACCCGCATTGGCCGCCGAGATGTTCAGCGAAGCCGCCAGGGCCTGAGCCTTGGCACCGGCCTGCATGACCCGCACCTGGCAGATCGGAAACAGCGCGGTGTACGCGATGCCCCAGGCGATCAGCGCAGCGATCAACCAGGCACGCTGCTCGGCGAACGCTACGGCCGCCGTCATGCCCGCACCCAGTACCACCAGGAACACCACCATGGCGCCCAGCGGACGCTTGTCCACCATGCTGCCGCCCAGGTGATTACCCAGCATGCCCACCGCACCGAAGCCCATCAGCCACCAGCCCACCTGACCCGCTGGCACACCGCCGAGACGCTCCAGGATATCCGCCAGATAGGTGTAAGCCGTAAACATGGCGGTAAAGGTCAACACCGACAGCAGCACATGGGCCAGAAAGCGCGGCTGACGCAAGATCGCCGTCTGCTTCTCGCCGGCCGCAGCGATCGGCGAGCCTGGCAACTTCGGCATCACCAGGTGCATCAGCACGCCGATCAGCAACGACACCCCGGCCAGTACCCAGAAGCTGCCGCGCCAGCCGATCATGTCGGCGGCCACGGTGCCCAGCGGCACACCGAACACCAGGGCTGCGGAAATGCCCAGATAGACCTTGGCCACTGCCTTGCCCGATTGCCCCGGCGCAGCCAGTTGCCCTGCGGTTTCACTGGCGGTGCCCCAGAACACTGGTAGCGCCAGGGCCGGGATGAAGCGCGCGATGGCCAGCACCCAGATATTGGTGGACACTGCCGCCAACACGTTGGACGCAGCGAACACCAGCAAAATCAGGGTAAACAGCTTCTTGCGCTCGACGTGCGCCAGACGCGCCGTCAGGTAGGGTCCGAACAGCATCACGGTAAAGGCGAACAGGGTCACCACCTGGCCTGCCAGCGCAATGGAAATGTCCAGGTCGCGCGCCAGGCTGGGTAGCAGACCAACGATGAGAAACTCCGTGGTCACGATAATGAACGCCGCCACGGCCATGATCAGGATCTGTATGCCCGAGGCGGTGTTGACCGAAGCCGAGGGCACGGCTCCGGCGATAGGGGAAGAAGGCATCGAACTTAACTCCGGAAGGATTTTGCAATAGTCTATTGAAGAATCTCCGGCATATTCCGGTCATCTGGTACCTTGTGAATTGAACTGAATTCACCAATCGGAGCGGCTATGTTTTCTTCGGAGCGCCTCAAGGGCATCGATGTCTTCGTCAGCGTCGCGGACCTGGGCAGTTTCACCGCCGCCGCCGAACGCCTGAACCTCAGCAACTCGGCGGTCAGCAAAGGCGTGGCGCGCCTGGAAGCCCGGCTCGGCGTGCGGCTGTTCCAGCGCACCACGCGACGGCTGGCGTTGACCGAAGCGGGGCAGACTTTCTACCGCACCTGCACCGGCGTGCTCGCCGACCTGGAAGAAGTCGAGCTGGCGATGAGCGCCGAGCAGCATGAGCCCCATGGTCGGCTGCGCATCGACCTGCCGGCGTCCTACGGTCGGCTGCACGTGCTGCCGCTGATCCTCGAGTTCGCCGTCCAGCACCCCCGGCTGCAGCCGCACATATCCTTCTCGGACCGTTTCGTCGACCCCGCCCAGGAAGGCATCGACATCGTCGTGCGCATCGGCGGCTCGGATGCCTGGCCGAGCAACGTCGGGCGGCGCTTCTTCGGTCGCCAGCGCCTGGTGTTCTGCGCCGCGCCCGCCTACCTGCGCGAACACGGCACGCCCCAGGGCGAGCGAGAATTGGAACAGCACCGCTGCGTCGGCTATGGGCAGACCGATGGCTCGGTCTATCCCTGGTACTTCAAGGGCCGCCAGGCCGGCGACATGGAGCGGCGGATCATCCATCCCCACGTGGCGGTCGGCGATGGCGAAGGGCAGGTCATGGCGGTGCTGGCCGGGCAGGGCATCGCCCAACTGCCGACCTGGCTGGTACAGCGCCATCTGGACAGCGGCGCCCTGGTTGAGGTCTTGGCGCCACTGGCCACCGATGGCCTGGCGATGAACCTGGTGTGGCTGAAAAGCCGCGAAAGCCTGCCCAAGGTGCATGCGCTGCTGGAGTTCCTCACCGCCCGGCTGACCCCGGCAGGCACGGTTGGGTGAAGGGCCGCCGGGATTTCCCTTTACGCACCCGGCACAGCGTTTAAAATGCCAGCATCCATTGGAGGCTTCCGCATGTCGTCATTCGCCCACATGATCGAAAACATCACCCCTGATATCTACGAAAGCCTGAAGCTGGCGGTCGAGATCGGCAAATGGTCCGACGGCCGCAAGCTGACCGCCGAGCAAAAGGAACTGACCCTGCAGGCGATCATCGCCTGGGAAGCCAAGAACCTGCCCGAAGACCAGCGTACCGGCTACATGGGCCCGCAGGAATGCGCCTCGAAGTCCGCGCCGATCGAGAACATCCTGTTCAAGTCGGACTCGATCCATTGACCAGCGATCTCTTCACGCAAGACACCCTGCAAGAGCTTGGCCGCGGTTCGGCCAGCAAGATGTCCGCGCGCCTCGAAGCGCCGGTGGTGCAATACCAGCTGCGTCTGGGCGAAACCCAGATAGCCGCCAACCCCCTGATCGGCACGCGGATACGCCTGGAATTTCTCGGCGCCATCCACTGCGTCAATTGCGGCCGCAAGACCAAGACCAGTTTCAGCCAGGGCTACTGCTACCCATGTATGACCAAGCTGGCGCAGTGCGACGTGTGCATCATGGCCCCGGAAAAATGCCACTACGACGCCGGCACCTGCCGCGATCCGTCTTGGGGCGAGCAGTTCTGCATGACCGATCATGTGGTCTACCTGGCCAACTCTTCGGGGGTCAAGGTCGGTATCACCCGGGCCAGCCAGCTGCCCACCCGCTGGCTCGACCAGGGCGCGAGCCAGGCGTTGCCGATCATGCGCGTGGCGACCCGACAGCAATCGGGCCTGGTCGAAGACCTGTTCCGCTCCCAGGTGGCGGACCGCACCAACTGGCGCGCGCTGCTCAAGGGCGACGCCCCGGCGGTGGATCTGGTGGCGATCCGCGAACAATTGTTCGAGAGCTGCGCCGCTGGTATTCATATGCTCCAGGACCGCTTCGGTCTGCAGGCGATCCAGGCACTGAACGATGTCGAGCCGATCGAGATCCGCTATCCGGTGCACACTTACCCAAGCAAGATCGCCAGCTTCAACCTGGACAAGAACCCCGTCGCCGAAGGCACGTTGCTGGGCATCAAGGGTCAATACCTGATATTCGATTCCGGCGTCATCAATATTCGCAAATACACGGCTTACCAACTGGCCGTGCATCAGTAGAAGGGTTTTGGCATGCGTACCGAACAACCGAAAATGATCTACCTGAAAGACTATCAGGCGCCCGATTATCTGATCGACGAGACCCACCTGACCTTCGAGTTGTTCGACGATCACAGCCTGGTCCATGCGCAATTGGTCATGCGCCGCAACCCGGAACGCGGGGCCGGTCTGCCGCCGCTGGTGCTCGACGGCGAGTTGATGGAGCTGCTGGGCGTCAAGCTCGACGACACTGACCTGACGGCCGATCAGTACCAGCTGGCTGCGGACAGTCTGACCCTGCAACCGCGCAGCGATGTCTTCACCGTCGACACCAGCGTGCGCATCCACCCCGAAACCAACACCGCGCTGGAGGGCCTGTACAAGTCCACCGGCATGTTCTGCACCCAGTGCGAAGCCGAAGGCTTTCGCAAGATCACCTATTACCTCGACCGCCCCGACGTGATGAGCCGCTTCACCACCACGTTGATCGCCGACCAGCAGCAGTACCCGATCCTGCTCTCCAACGGCAATCCGGTCGGCAACGGCCCCCAGGAAGACGGACGGCATTGGGCGACCTGGGAAGACCCGTTCAAGAAGCCGGCCTACCTGTTCGCTCTGGTGGCGGGCGACCTGTGGTGCGTCGAAGACAGCTTCACCACCCAGAGCGGTCGCGATGTGGCGCTGCGCATCTATGTCGAGCCGGAAAATATCGACAAGTGCGCCCACGCCATGACCAGCCTGAAGAAATCCATGCGCTGGGACGAAGAGGCCTACGGCCAGGAGTGCTCCCTGGGCATCTTCATGATCGTCGCGGTCAACGACTTCAACATGGGCGCCATGG
>NZ_DJUS01000068.1:0-107966 GCF_002438365.1 Pseudomonas sp. UBA6276 | reverse complement strand
GCCTGCCGCTGGACATGGACGGCGTGCCCTACGTGTCGCAGCTGCCGGTAAAGCCCGGTGAATACTTCGATTACCGCTTCCGCGTACCCGACGCCGGCAGCTACTGGTATCACCCCCATGTCGCCAGCAGCGAGGAACTGGGCCGGGGCTTGGTCGGCCCGTTGATCGTCGAGGAGCGCGAACCGACCGGCTTCGCTCACGAAGCGGTGCTCAATCTGAAGAACTGGCACGTGGACGAGGAGGGCGCGTTCCTGCCGTTCAGCATTCCTCGCGAAGCGGCGCGAAACGGCACTCTGGGGCGACTCTCGACGATCAACGGTGTGCATCGGGCAACCATCGATCTGCCGGCCGGGCAGATCGTCCGGGTGCGAATTCTGAACCTGGACAACACCGCCACCTACCGCCTGAATTTCCGTGGCGACGCCGAGATGCGTCTGTATGCGCTGGACGGCAACCCGATCGAGCCCCGTGCGTTCGGCAAGGATTACTGGATGGGCCCCGGCATGCGCGTCTGCCTTGCGGTCAAGATGCCGCCTGCCGGTGAAGAGATCGCCATCCGCGATGGCTCGGTGCGTCTGGGCACGCTGCGCTCGGTGCCGGCCGAGGCAGCGGCCAGCGACTGGCCACCTGCCTTGCCCGCCAACCCCATCGCCGAGCCGGACTTGGCCAACGCCGAGAAGCTCAATTTCAACTTCGAATGGGTAGGCGAGGTGTCCGACACCACCGAAGGCAAGCCGCCCAGCCTGTGGCAGATCAACGGCATCGCCTGGGACATCACCGACAAGACCTGCGCTGATCGCCCCATTGCCAAGATGCAGTTGGGCAAGAGCTACGTGCTGGAGCTTAAGAACATGACGCAGTATCAGCACCCCATTCACTTGCATGGCATGAGCTTCAAGGTGATCGCGTCCAATCGGCGCAAGATCATTCCGTACTTCACTGACACGTTCCTCCTGGGCAAGAACGAACGTGCCCAAGTGGCCCTGGTAGCGGATAATCCGGGTATCTGGATGTTCCACTGCCATGTGATCGACCACATGGAAACCGGACTCATGGCCGCAATAGAGGTTGCCTGAACGTTGAAGTACGCACAGATCATCGATCGCAGCCGCGATCAGTTCTTCATGGCCGAGGCCCTGGCCTTGGCAGCCCAGGGCGCGGCGCTGGGCGAGGTGCCGGTGGGCGCGGTGCTGGTGCAGCAGGGCGAAATCGTCGGGCGCGGATTCAATTGCCCGATCAGTGGCCATGACCCCAGCGCCCACGCCGAGATGGTCGCGATCCGCAACGCGGCGCAAGCGGTGCAGAACTATCGGCTGCCGGGCAGCACCCTGTACGTCACCCTGGAACCTTGCAGCATGTGTGCGGGGCTTATCGTGCATTCGCGCATTGCGCGGGTGGTGTTCGGTGCGCTCGAACCCAAGGCCGGCGTGGTACAGAGCCAGGGGCAGTTTTTCAGTCAGGGCTTTCTGAACCACCGGCTGGTGGTGGAGGGGGGGGTGTTGGCTGAAGAATGCGGGGCTATCTTGAGCGAGTTTTTCAGGGCGCGGCGGGCGAAGGGTTGAGATTGAAGGAAGGTGTCGAGGGCCTTTTCGCGGGCAGAGCCCGCTCCCACAAGATCACCGCGTGCTTTTAGAGGGGTGGGGTCTGCTGTGCGGGCTTTGACTGGTCGACACCCGGCACATGCAGGTTGCCATCGGCAACCTGGCTGCCTTCGAGCTGCGGCTGGGTCACCCAGGTGAGAATGTCGTAATAGCGGCGGATGTTGGCGACGAAGTGCACCGGCTCACCACCGCGGGCGTAGCCGTAGCGAGTCTTGCTGTACCACTTCTTCTGCGCCAAGCGCGGCAGCATCTTCTTTACGTCCAGCCATTTGTTCGGGTTCAACCCTTCGCCTTCGGCCAGTTTGCGCGCGTCGTCCAGATGACCGCCGCCAATGTTGTAGGCCGCCAGCGCGAACCAGGTCCGATCGGGCTCCTCGATGCTGGCGTCGAGCTGGTCCTTGACGTAGGCAAAGTACTTGGCACCGCCGTTGATGCTTTGCTTGGGGTCCAGGCGGTTGCTCACGCCCATGGCCTGGGCAGTGTTCTGGGTCAGCATCATCAAGCCGCGCACGCCGGTCTTGGAGGTCACGCTGGCCTGCCACATGGACTCCTGATAGCCGATGGCTGCCAGCAGTCGCCAGTCGACCTTTTCCTGCTTGGCGGAGGACTGGAAGGTTTTCTCGAACTTGGGCAGACGTTGTTGCAGGTGCTGGGCGAAGGTGTAGGCACCGACGTAGCCAAGGACGTCGACATGGCCGTAGTAGCGATCCTTGAGTCGCTGCAGGGTGCCGTTGCCCTTGACCTTGTCGATGAAGCGGTTGACCTCGTCTAGCAGGCTGTTGTCCTCACCGCTGGCCACGGCCCAGCGCTGATCGCGGCCATCGCCCAGGTCGAAGGCGACCCGCACATTGGGGAAATACACCTGGTTCATGGCGACTTCGTTGGAGTCGACCAGGGTCAGATCGATCTGCCCTTCGTCGACCATGCGCAGCAGATCCACCACCTCGACCGCGTCGGACTCTTCGTATTCAAGGGCTGGATATTGCAGCTTCAGCTTGGCCAATTGCTCGGCGTGGCTGCTGCCCTTGAGCACCATGATCTTCTTGCCGACCAGCTCGGCGGCATCGGTGGGTCGGTTCTGGCCGTTGCGATAGATGACCTGCGGCGTCACTTCCAGGTAAGGGTGCGAGAAGCGCGCCTGTTTCTCCCGCACCTCGCTGGTGACAAGGCCGGCGGCCGCCAGCACCGGGCCCTGTGGCTGGCTCAGGCCGGCGAAGATATCGTCGAGATTGTCGGCGGTTTCGATCTTGAGCTCGACACCCAGGTCATCGGCGAAACGCTTGACCAGCTCGTATTCGAAGCCGGTTTCACCGTTGCGATCCTGGAAATAGGTCGCCGGGCTGTTGCGGGTTATGACGCGCAGCACGCCGTCCTCCTTGACCCGCTCGAGCGTGCTGGGTTTATCAACACAGCCACTGAGCAGCAGGAGAAGTCCGGTTGCGAAGAGCCATTTGGCGCAGCGCGAGCGTAAGACGGTCTGGGTGAGCATGGGTGCAGTATACGCAAACGGCCGCTTCAGCCATATCTCGACAGTATGTAGGGGAGTCTGCTAGAGCTGCCAGACCTGCGTGACCACCCCTCGACCGCCCATCCCACGGGATCTGACGAACGAACGCGGTGTTTTCCATCCGTCGGGTGCCTAGCGCAACGCTTTAGGCTAGAATGCACGGCCTCCAAGCACACCCCCTTTCGAGGCTGTCCCGACGATGTTGATCCTGCGCGGCGCTCCTGCCCTTTCTGCCTTTCGCCACGGTAAATTACTCGAGCAACTGAGCCAGAAGGTCCCCGCTGTTACTGGCCTGTATGCTGAATTCGCCCACTTCGCCGAAGTCGAAGGCGAGCTGGCCAGCGACGACCAGCAAGTCCTTGCCCGTCTGCTCAAATACGGCCCCAGCGTTCCGGTTCAGGAGCCCACCGGGCGGCTGTTCCTCGTGCTGCCGCGTTTCGGCACCATCTCGCCATGGTCGAGCAAGGCCAGCGATATCGCCCACAACTGCGGCCTGACCCAGGTTCAACGTCTGGAGCGCGGCATTGCCTTTTATGTGTCTGGTGATTTCAGCGAGGCTGACGCCGAGCTGATCGGCGCCGTACTGCATGACCGCATGACTCAGGTGGTGCTGTCCCGTCTGGACGAGGCCGCCGGCCTGTTCCGTCATGCCGAACCCAAGCCGCTCACCGCCGTGGACATCCTGGGTGGCGGTCGTGCCGCGCTGGAAAAGGCCAACGTCGAGCTGGGTCTGGCCCTGGCCGAAGACGAAATCGATTACCTGGTCAGCAGCTTCCAGGGGCTGGCGCGCAATCCGCACGACATCGAACTGATGATGTTCGCCCAGGCCAACTCCGAGCACTGCCGCCACAAGATTTTCAACGCCAGTTGGGATATCGACGGCCAGAGCCAGGAAAAAAGCCTGTTCGGCATGATCAAGAACACCTACCAGATGCACAGCGAAGGCGTGCTCTCGGCGTACAAGGACAACGCTTCGGTCATCGTTGGCAGCGTGGCCGGGCGCTTCTTCCCGAACCCTGAAACCCGCCAGTACGGCGCGGTGCAGGAGCCGGTGCACATCCTGATGAAGGTGGAAACCCACAACCACCCTACGGCGATCGCGCCGTTTCCAGGCGCCTCTACCGGCTCCGGTGGCGAGATTCGCGACGAAGGTGCAACGGGCCGCGGCGCCAAGCCCAAGGCGGGCCTGACCGGTTTCACCGTGTCCAACCTGAACATTCCGGGCTTCGAGCAGCCGTGGGAAAAACCCTACGGCAAGCCCGAGCGCATCGTCACTGCGCTCGACATCATGATCGACGGTCCTCTGGGCGGCGCGGCGTTCAACAACGAATTCGGTCGCCCGGCCCTGACTGGCTACTTCCGTACCTTCGAGCAAAGCATCGACACCCCCCACGGCGAAGAAGTGCGCGGCTATCACAAGCCGATCATGCTCGCCGGCGGCATGGGCAACATCCGCGAAGAGCACGTACAGAAAGGCGAGATCACCGTCGGCTCCAAGTTGATCGTCCTCGGTGGCCCGGCCATGCTCATCGGCCTGGGCGGTGGCGCCGCTTCCTCCATGGCCACCGGCACCAGCTCGGCCGACCTGGACTTCGCGTCGGTACAGCGCGAAAACCCGGAAATGGAGCGTCGCTGCCAGGAAGTCATCGACCGTTGCTGGCAGCTCGGCGACAAGAACCCCATCAGCTTCATCCACGACGTGGGCGCGGGCGGTCTGTCCAACGCGTTCCCCGAGCTGGTGAACGACGGTGGCCGCGGAGGTCGCTTCGAGCTGCGCAACGTGCCCAACGACGAGCCGGGCATGGCCCCGCTGGAAATCTGGAGCAACGAATCCCAGGAACGTTACGTACTGGCCGTCGATGCGGCCGACTTCGAGCGGTTCCAGGCCATCTGCGAGCGTGAACGCTGCCCGTTCGCCGTCGTCGGCGAGGCCACCGCAGAGCCGCAATTGACCGTCACCGACAGCCACTTCGGCAACAGTCCGGTCGACATGCCACTCGAAGTGCTGCTGGGCAAGGCGCCACGCATGCACCGCAGTGCCGTGCGAGAGCAGACGCTGGGTGACGACTTCGACCCGGCCCAGCTGGACCTGGCCGAATCCATCGAACGCGTGCTGCATCACCCGGCCGTGGCCAGCAAGAGTTTCCTGATCACCATCGGCGACCGCACCATCACCGGCCTGGTAGCACGCGACCAGATGGTCGGCCCGTGGCAGGTACCGGTGGCCGACGTCGCCGTCACCGCCACCAGTTTCGATGTCTACAGCGGCGAAGCCATGGCCATGGGCGAGCGCACGCCGCTCGCATTGCTCGACGCCCCGGCCTCGGCCCGCATGGCGGTCGGCGAAACCCTGACCAACATCGCCGCATCGAGCATCGCGAAAATCTCCGACATCAAGCTGTCGGCCAACTGGATGTCCGCGGCTGGCCATCCAGGTGAAGATGCGCGTCTGTACGACGCCGTGCAAGCGGTCGGCATGCAGTTGTGCCCGGCGCTGGGCATCACCATTCCGGTCGGCAAGGACTCCATGTCCATGAAGACCCAATGGAGCGAGGAGGGCACCGACAAGAGCGTGACCTCACCGATGTCGCTGATCATCACCGGCTTCGCTCCGGTGGTCGACATCCGCAAGACCCTGACCCCGCAACTGCGCATGGACAAGGGCGAAACCGACCTCATCCTCATCGACCTGGGTCGTGGTCAGAACCGCATGGGCGCCTCGATCCTGGCTCAGGCGCATGGCAAGTTGGCCAACCGGGCACCCGACGTCGACGATGCCGAAGACCTCAAGGCATTCTTCGCCGTGATCCAGGGCCTGAACGCCGACGGCCATCTGCTGGCCTACCATGACCGTTCCGACGGCGGCCTGTTGGCCAGCGTGGTGGAAATGGCCTTTGCCGGTCATTGCGGGCTCAACCTGCAACTGGCCACCGTGGCGCACAGCCGCGAGGAAGTGGGCGCAGTGCTGTTCAACGAAGAACTGGGTGCAGTGATCCAAGTCCGTCAGGACGCCACGCCGATGATCCTGGCGCAGTTCAGCGCTGCGGGCCTGGGTAATGACTGCGTCGCGGTGATCGGCCAACCGATCAACAACGGTGCGGTGAACATCCGCTACCACGACGACGTATTGTTCAGCGGTGAGCGCCGTCTGCTGCAACGCCAATGGGCCGAGACCAGCTACCAGATCCAGCGACTGCGCGACAACGCCGTTGGCGCCGATCAGGAATTCGATGCGCTGCTCGAAGAAGACAACCCAGGCCTGAGCTTCAACCTCAGCTACGACGTCAACGAAGACATCGCTGCGCCGTACATCAAGAAGGGTGTCCGCCCACAGGTGGCCGTGCTGCGCGAGCAGGGCGTCAATGGCCAGGTCGAGATGGCCGCAGCCTTCGACCGTGCCGGCTTCAATGCCATCGACGTGCACATGAGCGATATTCTTGCCGGCCGTGTCGATCTCAACGAGTTCAAAGGTCTGGTCGCCTGCGGCGGCTTCTCCTACGGTGACGTGCTGGGTGCCGGTGAGGGCTGGGCCAAGTCGGCACTGTTCAATGCCCGTGCCCGTGATGCGTTCCAGCAGTACTTCGAGCGCAGCGACAGCTTCACCCTTGGCGTGTGCAACGGTTGCCAGATGATGTCCAACCTGCACGAACTGATTCCGGGCAGCGAGTTCTGGCCGCACTTCGTGCGCAACCGTTCCGAGCAGTTCGAAGCGCGCGTTGCGATGGTCCAGGTGCAGGAATCCAATTCGATCTTCCTGCAGGGCATGGCCGGTTCGCGCATGCCGATCGCCATCGCCCACGGTGAAGGCCACGCCGAATTCGCTTCGGCCGACGCCTTGCTGCAGGCCGATGTATCGGGCTGTGTGGCCCTGCGCTTCGTCGACAACCACGGCAAGGTCACCGAGCAATACCCGGCCAACCCGAACGGCTCGCCGCGCGGGATCACCGGGTTGACCAGCCGCGACGGCCGCGTGACCATCATGATGCCGCACCCGGAGCGGGTCTTCCGTGCGGTGCAGAACTCCTGGAAGCCTGAGGAGTGGAACGAGGACGGTGCCTGGATGCGCATGTTCCGCAACGCCCGTGTCTGGGTCGACTAAAGCGTGTTCAAACTGGCCTTCTTCGTTCCCGACAGCCATGTCGAGCTTGTCAAAAGCGCTGTATTCGCCGCCGGTGGCGGTCGCATCGGCGCCTACGACAGCTGCGCTTGGCAGGTGATGGGGCAGGGCCAGTTTCGGCCGCTTGCAGGTAGCCAACCCTTTTGCGGGCAAGCGGACGTCGTGGAAAAGGTCGAAGAGTGGAAGGTCGAGCTGGTCGTGGCCGATCCGCTCATCGCACAGGTGGTGCAAGCACTCAAGCTTGCCCACCCTTACGAAACGCCGGCCTATGAAGTGTGGCGGCTTCACGAGCTGTAAGCCGCCACTGTTCTTTAGCGCAGACGCATCTGGCCGTAGACTCGTTTGGCCATGTCGAGATTGCCCCCGCGCACGTTCACCAGGTTGTGACTCTGCAGCTCGTTCACGCCTTGAGTTTCCTGCGCCTGATCGACTACCCCAGCCACCTTCAGACTCACGCCGTCGCTGGCCGACAAAGCGGACGCCTGGGCAATGCCCTGCCGGTCAGTACGCTTGAAATCGAAACGGCCTTGCTCTATCAGGCTGCCTGTACCTGCCAGACCATAGGCGTGCAAGGCTGCGGTTGCCGGTTCATTCCATTTGCCGGCCAGCAGTGCAGCCTCGCTGGCCAATGTGTCGGGCGCTATCTTGCCACCCAGTTGAGCTTGTCCTTCCACGTTCAGCACCTTCACATCGTCACTGCGGCTGGTGACCACCAGATTGCCGCCCACGCTGCCCGTGATCGTCTGCGCCTGAACTTCGGCACCATTGAGTCGCAGTTGGCCCTGGGTATCGACAGTGACGGCATCGGCTACCAGCTTGGCGTTGCGATAGGTCTTGCTGTCTTCCTTGTACTGGGTGATGGCCAGTTGCGAGCCGCCGGTGGACGAGCCGATGCCGAACGTCTTCACGTCCGCCTGGGTGCGCTGAGTCGAAGCCTCAAGTTGCACGCCGCCATTGGTAGCCTGGAGTCGAATGCGGGCGGCATCGAGCTCGGTGCCTTGCAGGGTGATTGCCTGGTTGTGACGCGCCGATGCGCTCAGGTTGGCATCGTTGGCAACCCGCCACTGCGAATGCACTTGGCGATAGCTGTCCTGCTCGGTCTGGGTCATCTGCAGACCCTGCTCGCTGCTGGATACGTGATGGCCGGTGGCGGTCACTTTGTCGATGGCTGCCAGGTTGAGCAATGTTCCGCCTGCGGAAATGTTCAGCGTGTCGACCTTCTGCTCCTGCGAACCGATTTGCACGCCTGTCAGTAAGGCGTCACGTCCAGCGGACAGGCTGACCGCGCCAGGTGTGTCGAAGCGTGCCACGACGGCTTGGCGCTCGTTGCGGGTACGCTGATCGTCAACGGACTGTCTGTGGTTGCTGGCCTGGTTCAGCGACAGTGCGCCACCGGCGTTCACGGCGATCGGCCCTTGGGTACTGCTGAACGCTGTGCCTTCGTAGTGGCCATCGCCCTTGAGCCGGATGTCCACGCCAGCGCTACCGGCAATGACCCCTACCTTGGCCTGGCTCGTACCTTCGGCGGATTTGTCCGCAGCGGCCTTGAGGTCGTGGTTCTGGGCGGTGATGCGGGTCATGCCGGTGGTGGTGAGATAGGACGTTCCGACGTCGTTGATGTTGCCGTCGACCGAGACATCCACCTCGCTGCCTTGATAGCGGCTGACCTGCGCCTGGTCCGCGTTGTTTCTCGCCGTGCTGGCTCGGATGCGCAAGGCGCCTTCGGCGACGGCATCCACGCCCTGGCTGCGCAGGGCATGCGCGGTCAGGGACAGCTCGCCTTGGCTGCGCAGCTGCGCGTCGGCCAGGTTGAGCTGTTGCGTGCTGTTCACCCTCAGCTCTGCGCTGCCCGCGTCGAGGCGTGCCTGTGGCGCCGGTTCATCGCCGCTGGCGCGGCCCTGCAGGGTGATGTCGCCTGCGGCTGCGATGCTGATGCCTTTGTCCGCCTTCATCTGGACACCCGGCATCTTGATACCGGCACCTTCGTGGGTGCTGACGACGCGGATGCGACCCTCGCTGTCCATGGCGCCAAGCAGGTTGGCATCGATGCGCTTGGGCGTGCGCGTACTGCTGACGACTTCATTGCTGGCGTAATCGATGACATTGCTGCCGAGCAACAGGTCAACGTCGCCGGCTGCACGGATCGATCCGTTGCTGGCGATGCTAGGCGCTATCAGCGCAAGGCTGCCGTCCAGGTTGTTCACCCCGTTCTTGTCCACGCGCAGAACGCCCTTGGCGGCCTGCGTGTCGAGCTGGTGCAGGTGTCCATCCTGCAGCGTGGGCGAACCGACCACAAAGGTTGCACGCGGCACATTGGCCAGGCTGGCGCCGTTGAGGGTGATGCCGTTCGGGTTGGCCAGCACATAGTCTGCCGCCGCGCCGAAGACCACTTGTGGGCCGTTGATGTTGGAGCGGTTGTGCCCGACCACCTCGTTGAGGATGGTGCTGGCGGCCGTGCCACCCAGTTGCGGGTTGGCGTGCATCGCGCCGGCCAGTTCACTGTGCCCGGCCACCACGCTGTTGTTGAGCACCACACCCTCGGTGCCCACGTTGTATTCGCTGTAGACGTTATGCGAGAGGCCCGCCTGGTTGGGCGCGACGATGTCGATCACCGGCACGGTACGGTCGCTGTGGATGATTGGCTTCGCAGCGGCCCCATCGAATGCTGTCAGGCCATCGGCGCCGGCGTATGAGCAAGGCACCAGCAGCGCAGCGGCGATGGCCAGCGGCAGTGAGCGTAGGGTCAGGTGGCGTAAGTGTTTTGAGGCGTGGGTCATCGAGGTCTTTCCTTAGGTCCAGGATTGGTCTGTGCATCGACCGATGGCCGATGCACAGTGGATTACCTTAGGAAGGGTGGGCGCGATGCGACAGGCGGACTGCGCGCAGCGCCCCGTAGGATGCGGCCTAAACGATTGTCAGGCCGCAGAGAGGTGTGCAACCCCGGTTCCATGGGGTCGCAATGGGAGGTCAGAGCGAAAGTTTTTCCACACCTCCTGTCAGGTACTGGGTGCGGTCATGGCCGCCCTCACGGAACAGCCCGGTGTCGATCGTGAGTTCTTCCGGCTTGTCCTTCTGCAGATGGTCGTATACGTGCTTGATCGCGCCCAACGAAGGGGTCAGGGCCAGCAGCGACACAGTCACCAACCGGTCGCGCGAGTCCAGGTCACTGGTCTGCAGACGGTCGTTGTTCAGCGCCACCCGGTCGCTGGCAGTCTGCAACTGTGCACCTTCCAACCGCGTCTGGTGAGTGACCTCCAGACCGATGCTGTCCCGGCCATTGAGGACCGTGCTATGTGCCACGGTGTCACGAAGTTCGCGCCGCATGTCGAAGCCGAGCTTGGCCGAGACGGGCAGCGAGTAGGCAGCGTTCAGCTGGTCCAAGCGCTCTTTGGCCTTGGTACCCCATTCGCCTGCCAGGCTCGCCAGGCCGCCGATTGCCCCCCACGGATCTCCGCCCATGCCGATTTCGGCCTCGGCCTTGACGGTGATGGCATCGACATGGTCCTTCATGCTGCGGGCGTGCAGACTGCCCACCGAGCCGTTGACCTGATCGGCGTGCACCTGCGCACCGGCCAGCCGCAGTTCACCTGGGCTGTTGAAGTCGACCGTGCCTGCGGTCAACCGAGCGTTGGCATAGGTGCTGCTCTGCAGTTTGTCGTAGTCGAGCTTGAACTGTGCAGCGAACTCATCGAGCGAATAGGTTCTGTTTGCACCGCCTGCCTGCCCTCCCAGGTTGAACGAGGCGGAAATCAGCTTGTTATCCCGCTCGCTGGTAGAGCGTGCCGCGTTGATGTGGATACCGCCCCTGCTGGCGTCCAGTGCGATACGGCCGGCGTTGGCCTGCAGCCCCTCCAGCAATATGGCTGCGGCATGGTCGCTGCCGGCTGTCACCGCCATGTCGCCGAGCACATGCCATTGCGCGCCGCGTCGCAGCGTCGAATCTTCGTCGGTCTGGCCGAACTCGAAGCCTGCACCACCTGCCAGCGGTCTGCCACCCGTTGCCGGCTGCGCGCTGACCCTCAGCGAGCCGCTACCGCCATAGACGTTACCCTGCGCTGTGGTGGTATCGATGCTGGCAAGTACCACGACGCTCTCGCCGGCATTGATGGACAGGCTCCCGACAGGGGCTTGCTGCGAGCCGATATCGGTACCCTGCATGATCACATTGCCCCCGGCGGTCAACGTGACTGCACCCGGCGTATCGAATCGACCGCCCACGCCGATGGTCTGCGTGCTGTCGAGTTCGGTGTACTGCCCACTACCGCCGATGGCTCCACCGGTGATCACAGGCGCCGGCACCACAGTGCCACTGACTTGCACCGCACCGCGTCCACGGGTCCCGTCGTCATGCTTGACGATACTGTTGCTGGCCTGGCGCAGTTGCAGGTTACCCCCGCTGTCGATACTGATCGGCCCTTCTTCGCTGCTCATCAGGGTGCCTTCATACACACCATCGGTGCCCAACTGGATGGCGATACCTTTCTTGCCAAGCAGGCTGCCGACCACGGCGGTTTCCACGGTCTTGTGCTGAGCACTGCTATGGCCCCGGGCAGCGGCGCCGAACGTCCAGTCGGCACCGATCGACGTTTCCAGCCGAGCGATGGCGTCCACCCCCAGTGCGTCGATGGTGGTGCGCACGCTGTTTCGAGCAGCGTCCAGGGTATGGCTGCCAGCGCTCAAGGCGATCGCTCCGACCGTGCTCTCATACTGGGTCCCGATGTCGTGCAGCTTGCCGGTGACCGCGATATCGATGTCACCGCCCTTGAATTCCGTGACGCGGGCAATGTGGGTCAGCGACTGGCTGTTGCGATCCTGGTAGTCACCCTTGAGATTGATGCCCACGCTCCACGGCAGCAGGCTGTCCTCCAGGCCGGTGGAATACAGGCTGGTCTGATCGACACCCGTCCACAGCTTCTGTACCTGGCGGGTTATGGCACCGTAGTCCAACGAAATGCCTGCGCTGAGCTTGATCTTGTTGTAGTCCAGGGCGGTCTTGGTGGCGTCGGTGACAGCCTGGTTGCGAACCTCATCGGCGCGCACTCGCAATAGCCCCCCGGCTTCCACATGCGCCGCCTGGGTGGTCAGCGTTTTCGCTGTCAGGCGAGCGTCCTTACCCGCCTTGACGGTGCTGCGGGTGTGCACGCTTTCACTGCGCCCATCGGTGTCGGTCCGCAGGCTGAATGTGGACGCCACACCCACGCGGTCAAGGCCTGAGGTGATCTCGTAGCCCACGGTTCTTCCGGTTTCCTGATTGCGGAAGCTGCGCAGTGCCTGTGTCGCCAGGATGCGGATGTCCTGAGCCGTGAGCACCGCGTCCTGCTCGGCCTCGACCGACGAGCCGAGCATGGCCAAGGTTTCTCCAGCCTCCAGCGTGACGTTTTTGCCCTTTAGCGTGCTGGCCTGGTGGGTGGTCAGTTGTGCGGTGTCCAATGTCCACTGCTGGCGCAACCCTGCGCCTACGTTCACTTGTCCAGATGCGCCTTGCGCATCGTCGACTGGCTGGCCCGAGCCGGGTCCGGCAGCCTCGACGAACACCGTCAGGTTCCAGTCCTTGCCCTTGAGTGTGGATTCGCTGCTCTGCTCACCGGCACGGACAGTCAAATGACCCTCAGTCTTGACCTTGAGATCGCCCTTGGCCGAAATGCTCGAGCCTATGATCTGAGTGTCGTACTGGCTCTCCAGGTTCACGGTGTCACTGGCCTGGAGCGAGCTACCTTGATAGGTGCTTTGGCTGCGGTCGTAGCTGCGATCGGACGATCTGAACAGAGCCGTATCCAGACGCGCATTTTCCAGGCGCTTGTGCGCTTGTACGCCTTCTATGGTGAGACCTTGGGAACCGCTTTGCAGGACGATATCCTTGGCCCGGACCTGCGCGGCGACAAGGTCCACGCGATCGGCCTTGGCCTCGACCTTGCCGGCGTCCGCCGTCAGCTGGCTGCCACGGTGGTCGATGGTCTTCTCGCGGTCGTGCATCTCAGTGCGCGAGCGCCGGACGATCACGTGCCCTTCGCGACTGTTTTGCTGCACCGAGCCGTGCAGGGCGACGGTACCGATGTCCACCGAGTCGGTGCCCGACAGGTCGATATCACTGCGGCTGGTCAGATCACTGCCGGTGACCTTGACGGCACGCCCGGCCAGGCTGATCGATTGTCCGTCCAGGCGGCTGGACGCGGCGGTTTGCGCCGTCTGCGTGGCGGTGCTGTCCAGGCGCTGCGCACCTTGGCGTTGGTTGCTGACGGTCACGCGGTCCAGGGTTTGATCGACATTGGCGGTCACTTCCAGCGTGTCGCCCGCGCGCACGGCAATCTCACCGCCGCTACTGATGTGGGTGGCGGCGAGCTTGGCGTTGTTGCCTGCGCTCAGGGTTACATTGTGCGTTGCGTCGAGGTTGTTGGTCAGGTGTTCGACCCGTCTTTTATCGACTGTGGTGATGGTTGCGCCCGCAGGCAGAAAGTACCAGTCGTTTTCCACGCCGTTTCTCAGGCTGGATTCAGTGGTGCGGGTCAAAGTGTCCAGGTTCAGGTTGGCACCGGCATCAGCGGTAATCGACGCGCCGCGCGCGCGCACCGACTTGAGGCTCAGATCACCGACCGCGCTGAGGCGAATATCGCCGTCACCAGCGTTCAATTCGCCCTGGGTCGCCAGGCCGTCGCGAAGGGCGGTGCTGGCCATGTTCAGATTGCCTTGGGACGCTATATCGATGCCCTGCCGCGCCTCGATCCGGCTGATGCCCATGTTGATACCGGCACCTTCGCGCGTGCTGAGGATATTGATCCGATTGGCATGCATGGCCCCCACCAACTGCGCATCGGTCTTGAAGCTGTTCTGCTGAATGTTGCTGATTGCCAGGCTGTTGGCATCGACCCGGTGGCTGCCTAACAGAATGTCGAGATTCTGCTCTGCGTTGATCTGACCTTGCTGGTCGATCCTCGGCGCGATCAAGGCCAGCGAACCGCCGTTCACCGTGACACCTGTACCGTTCACCCGCAGTGCCGCGCGAGGGTCGACCGTACCGCCCGTGTCGAATCCGGAGATACGGCCGTTCTCGACCTGAGGCCGACCCACCAGGAAGGTCGCCTGATTATTCACCCCAAGGTTCACCCGCGCGCCGTTCAGGGAAATACCGTTGGGGTTGGCCAGTACGTAGTCGGCTGCCTGGCCGAAGATCACCTGCTCGCCATTGATATCGGAGCGGCGCCGACCAATCACTTCATTGAGAATGGTACTGGCGGCCTGACCCCTGAACTGCGCATTGGCCTGGACATCCTGGAACTCTCCACCCACGTGGGCCTGACCGGCCTGCAAGCTGTTGTTCAGCACCACGCCAGGTAGGCCGACGTTGTATTGCTCGTAGCGATTGTGCGATAGGCCGGCGGCGTTGGGTGCGACGATATCGACGACAGGCGCACGGCCCGAGCCGTTGACGATGACTGGTGTAGGCCCCGACTCGAAGGCGGGCTGGATGACGTCGGCGCTGGCCATGTAAGGGGCCAGTACGATACTGGCAATCGCCAGGCGCAAGGTGTCGCGCTGAACACAACGTGATGGTTTTTTCATGGGGATGTGTACCTGTTTTTAGAAGTTTTTCAGAACGTGTTGGTCAGAACTTCCGTGTCAGAACTTCCATGTCAGAACGCGTGTTTCAAAAGGCTTGCGACAGCCCGAAGGTCCAGAAACCTGGCTCCGGTGATGTACTGGTGCGCCGATGCAATCCGCGTTGATAGTCCAGAGTCAGCTGTCCATCGGTCCAACTCAGGGCCGCACCCGTACTCAGGCCGACGGCCTGTTGGGTCTGGACCTGGTTGTAGGTGTGCTGGCCCCAGCCCAGGTCCAACCCGGCACGGGGTGTCAGGTACAGGCCGGGGGCCAGCAGGTGAGAGGTGCTCAGGGTGTTGCGCAGGGTGGCGCCGTTGGACACCGGCTGGCTGTCCAGGCGGTAGCCACGCACGTTGCCGCTGCCGGCCAGGCGCAACTGCTCCAGGCTGGGCAGCGGGTCGGGGCTGTACTGAAGATCCAGTTCGGTGTTCCAGGCCCAGCGCCGTTCGAGCAGGTTGAACAGCGAACGGCGAGTGACCGTGCCCCGGTACTTTTCGAAACGCGGTTGGGGCGCGTCATGGCGCAGCGGTGTGCTATCGCTCCCCAGCCAACCCTGCCCGCGGGAGTAGCCCAGGTACCCACTCCACACCGAATCGCCCAGGTGAGTCAGGTTCAGCCCGAAGCTGGCAACGCTCAGCGTCGTGCGGCCGTTGCGCACGGTCGTGCCGTCGAACAGCAGGTCGGTGCGAGTCTGGTCCAGGCGCAGGTGTGCGTTGAGCAGCGTGGTCTGGTTGCGCCACAGGCTACGGTCCAGCTTGAGCCCGTAGCTCTCCAGGCTCTGCGCCACGTTGTGGCGATTAGCCAATGGTGCCCGCGATTCGAAACGACTCGCTAAGGTATTCAGCGTCCAGCGCCCGTAGGGTATTTCGTAGAACAGCCCACCTTGGCGACTGAAGCCTGCGCCACCGTCCAGGCTGTGGGCATAGCTGGCAGCCAGCGAATCGTTGAGGTGCAACGGGTTGTCCAGGCTCATGCTCAATTGCGCCTGGTGCCGCCCGGAACTGTCGCTGCCGCGGTTGTTCAGACCGGCGCCCAAGGTCCAGGATCTGCGTGTGCCTCGCGGACGCAGAATGATCCGCGTGCCGCCCACCTGCTCGCCGGGCGCGATGTCCAGGGTCAGGTCGACCGAACGCAAACGGTTGAGCTGGTCCAGGCCACTTTCCACATCGGTGAGTTTGAGCGGTCGGCCAATCATTCCGGGGAAGGCGCTGCCCAGCGCCAGATCGGTACTGCCATCGGCGATTTCGATCGACTCGATAAAGCCTTCGAGCATGGCGAGGACCAGTTCGCCATCGGCTTCGGGCAACCGAAGGACGTAAGGTCGGGCGGCGATGTAACCGGCCTTCACATAGGCACCCGTCAGCGCGAGCAGCATCTGGTTGATGTCGCTGACGCCGATGCACGGCGAAACCCAAGGCTTGAGAACGGCTTGCAGCGTATCGGTATCCAGCAGATGGTTGTCCTGCACCTGCACGGCGGAAACCGGCCAGCAATCGGCATCGCTCTCGACCCGTTGGGGGGCGGCCGGCGCTTGCACCGCTGTGTCTTTATGAAGGGTTTCCAGTCGTTGTGCTCGTTCGGTCGCTTCGCGCTCCAGACGCTGGCTATCGAACTGGCGCAAAATCTGGTCATCCAGCTTGGGCACGCCTGTTTCGGCCAGCGCCAGGGCAGGTCCCAATAGCAGCATGGATAACAGGCAGTCTTTGCGGAAAATCGTCATTGCAGCCCAGCCCCAGTTGTCGACCAATCAATAGGGGGCCACTTTATGAGGCAGGACTTCCCAGGGAACGGGCAGGGGAGAAGGGTTGTAGGTAGGAAGAATCTGACAGACAGTGGGAAAGCGAGGATTAGAAAAAGGAACCACTCGTAGGATGGTTCCTATGATGCCTGAAGGACCGTCACGATTGCGCCGCTGCAGAAAGCCTTCGGCTCAAGGCCGGATCTCGATCATCGTGCCGTCCTTGACCAGGCTCCACACCTCTCGCATGTCGTCGTTTTTCATGGCGATGCAGCCATCGGTCCAGTCCAGGGTGGCGAAGTACCATTCCGGATACTCCGCGTCGATCGGGGTGCCGTGGATCATGATCATGCTGCCCGGTGCGACGCCCTCGCGGCGGGCCCGGGCCGCGTCGGTGATGTTGGGGTAGGAAACGTGCATGGCCAGGTTGAAGCGGTCACTGACCTTGCGCCAGTCGAGCCAGTAGAAACCTTCGGGGGTGCGCTTGTCGCCCTCACGCTCCTTGGCACCGTTGGGCTGCTTGCCCAGCGAGATACGATAGCTCTTGAGCGGCTCGCCGCCGCTGATCAATTGCAACTGGCGGCTGGTCTTGAGCACCAGCACCTTGTCGATCGGGTCCACGCCCAGGCGCTTGCCGGGTTTAGCTACAACGCCGATCTGGTCAACCGGCTTGCGTTCCACGGTAACGGTGAAGGCCGCCTGGGCGCTCACGGCGAAGCACAGGCAGAACAGGGCGGTCAGGCAGCGCATCGATGGAGTATTCCTGCAATGAATACGCACCGCGGGTGCCGGTGCGTCGGGTCAGGTCTGAGGCGGCTGCGCGAGCAGCGGCCCCACACACTCGTTGCGGACCGGATAGTTGTGCTCCAGCCGGTCAGCGAAAAAGTATTCTAAGGTACGCCCGACGGTGGGGAAAGCGAGCTCCGCCCAAGGGATCTGATTTTGCGCGAACAATCCCACTTCCAGGCTTTCCTCACCCACGGCAAACACAGGCTCGGACATTTCGGCACGGTAGAACACCTGCACCTGGCTGATGTGCGGTAGATCGAAAACGGTGTACAGCGCAAGGTCGGTCACCTGGGCGCAGGCTTCTTCCATGGTTTCGCGGCTGGCGGCCTGCTGCAGGGTTTCGCCATTTTCCATGAAGCCTGCGGGCAGGGTCCAGAAACCGCGGCGCGGTTCGATGGCCCGCCGGCATAACAGGACCTGTCCCTGCCATACGGCGATGCAGCCTGCCACCACCTTGGGATTCTGGTAATGAACGAGGTGGCAATGTCCGCAGACGAATCGGGGACGTGTGTCGCCGGTGGGGATGCGCAGGGTCACCGGGTTGCCGCAATGGCTGCAGAAATTCATGCTGAGATCCTTGATGGCTGCCGCTATCTTGGCCGTACTGTCCAAGGGCCGCAAGCCTGCGGCGGGGCAAATCGGGCTTGGGCTGCCAGCGGCTTTTGGTGCATCATGCCAGCAGGCCACGGATCGAGAAACGCCATGCTGGACGAGCTACTGCGCCGAGTGAGCAGCCACACCCCACGCACGCTGGAAACCGACAGCCGTTTTCCCGAAGCGGCGGTGCTGCTGCCCATCACTCGCAGCGATGAGCCCGAACTGGTCCTGACGCTACGTGCCTCGGGGCTCTCCACCCACGGCGGCGAGGTGGCCTTTCCGGGCGGGCGGCGCGACCCGCAGGACCCGGACTTGGTGTTCACGGCCCTGCGCGAGGCCGAAGAAGAAATCGGCCTGCCGCCGGGGTTGGTGGAAATAGTCGGTCCGCTCAGCCCGCTGATCTCCAAGCACGGGCTCAAGGTCACGCCTTTTGTCGGGATCATTCCCGACTACGTCGAATACCAGCCAAACGATGCCGAAATCGCTGCCGTGTTCTCGGTGCCGCTGGAGTTCTTCCGCCAGGATCCGCGCGAACATACCCACCGCATCGATTACCAGGGGCGCAGCTGGTATGTGCCCAGCTACCGCTTCGGCGAATACAAGATCTGGGGGTTGTCGGCGATCATGATCGTCGAGCTGGTCAACCTGATGTACGACGCCCGGATCAGCCTGCACCGGCCTCCCGAGCATTACACCGCCATCTGAGCGTCGCTCGGCCAAGTGCCGTGCCGCTCGCTGCTGCCTCGAGGACATCACATGAAATACCGTCTGGGCGACTCTCGCGTCGAAACCCATCCCGACAGCTGGACCGCACCCAACGCCACCCTGATCGGCAAGGTGCGTCTGCAGGCCGGCGCCAGCGTGTGGTTCGGCGCCGTGCTGCGCGGCGACAACGAACTGATCGATATCGGCGAGCACAGCAACGTTCAGGACGGCACCGTGATGCACACCGACGCAGGCGTGCCGCTGACCATCGGTCGCGGCGTCACCATTGGCCACAATGCCATGCTGCATGGGTGCACCGTGGACGACTTCAGCCTGATCGGGATCAACGCGGTTATCCTCAACGGTGCCAGGATCGGCAAGCACTGCATCATCGGCGCCAACTCGCTGATCGCCGAAGGCAAGGAAATTCCCGATGGATCGCTGGTCATGGGGTCACCGGGCAAGGTCGTGCGCGAACTGACCGAAGCCCAGAAGCGCATGCTCGAAGCCAGCGCCGCGCACTACGTCCACAATGCCCAGCGTTACGCGCGCGAACTGACCGAGCAGGATTCATGAATCCTCTACCCAAGGCGGTCAAGTCACCCTGCATCAGTGTGTGTGCACTGGACGAAGACGATGTGTGCACAGGCTGCCAGCGCACCGCAGTCGAAATCACCCAGTGGGGGCGCATGAGCGACGAGCAGCGTCGCGACGTCCTGCGTCTGGCTCATCAGCGCGCCGTGGCCCAAGGCCTGATGTTGCCGAGCGTTTAGTCGGGTACGCGCTCCCCGGGTGGCGAGACTGGCGCGCGCAACGCTGTGTTGAGTTAAAATGCCCGCCCCTGTCGGGCAGGCGTGCGTGCTGCCCCTCGCTCCAGACGCTTCCCTGAGGACCTGAAATGACCCGTATCGGAACCCCCCTGTCGCCGACCGCGACCCGCGTATTGCTGTGTGGCTGCGGCGAACTGGGCAAGGAAGTGGTGATCGAGCTGCAGCGCCTGGGCGTCGAAGTCATTGCCGTCGATCGCTACGCCGATGCGCCCGCCATGCAGGTTGCCCACCGCAGCCACGTCATCAACATGCTTGACGGCGCCGCCTTGCGCTCGGTCATCGAAGCGGAAAAGCCGCATTACATCGTGCCCGAGATCGAGGCCATCGCCACGGCCACTCTGGTGGAGCTGGAGTCCGAGGGTTTCACCGTGGTGCCGACCGCGCGTGCGGCCCAACTGACCATGAACCGCGAGGGTATCCGGCGCCTGGCTGCCGAAGAGCTGGACCTGCCGACCTCGCCGTATCATTTTGCCGACACCTTCGAGGACTACGAGCGGGCCGTGCAGGACCTTGGCTTCCCCTGCGTGGTCAAGCCGGTCATGAGCTCCTCGGGCAAGGGCCAGAGTCTGTTGCGCACGTCCGCCGACGTGCAGGCGGCCTGGGAGTATGCCCAGGAAGGCGGGCGCGCCGGCAAGGGCCGGGTGATCATCGAGGGCTTCATCGACTTCGACTACGAGATCACCCTGCTGACTGTGCGCCACGTGGGCGGCACGACGTTCTGCGCGCCGGTCGGCCATCGCCAGGAGAAGGGCGACTATCAGGAGTCCTGGCAGCCCCAGGCGATGAGCCCGGTGGCTCTGGCCGAATCGGAGCGTGTGGCTCGTGCGGTGACTGAAGCCCTGGGTGGGCGTGGTCTGTTCGGCGTCGAGCTGTTCATCAAGGGCGATCAGGTGTGGTTCAGCGAGGTCTCGCCGCGTCCGCACGATACCGGTCTGGTCACGCTGATTTCCCAGGATCTTTCCCAGTTCGCCCTGCATGCCCGTGCCATTCTCGGCCTGCCGATCCCGCTGGTTCGTCAGTTCGGGCCGTCGGCCTCGGCGGTGATTCTGGTCGAAGGCAATTCCCGCCAGACCGCCTTCGACAACCTTGGAGCTGCGTTGGCCGAGCCGGATACGGCACTGCGTCTGTTCGGCAAGCCTGAAGTCAATGGACAGCGGCGCATGGGCGTGGCCCTGGCCCGCGACGAATCGATCGAAGCGGCCCGTGCAAAGGCCACACGGTCCTCGCAGGCGATCAAGGTCGAGTTGTAAGGCGTAGGTCGACTGGCGCCTGTCGAACGGCGGCGCCAGTCAAGACGGCTTGCTAAGTTGGTGTCATGCCGCAGGCAGGCTACTTGCGTGCCAGATCAGTACCCGCGACGCACGGTTTTCCTCGGTTTCGAGAATCTCCATCCGATAGCGGCCTATCTTCAGGCAGACGGCGCTGGCCGGGATGCTTTCCAATGCCTCGGTCACCAGACCGTTCAGGGTCTTGGGACCGTCACTGGGCAGGTGCCAGCCCAGGCTCTTGTTGATGTCACGGATGGAGGCCTGACCCTCGACCACGAAACGTCCGTCCAGCTGCGGGTGGATATGGGGGTTGGCCAGGGCGTCGTCATCTTCGAACTCGCCGACGATTTCTTCCAGAATGTCTTCCAGGGTAACGATGCCCTGTACCTCGCCGTACTCGTCGACGACGATGCCCAGCCGCCGCTGCTGTTTGTGGAAGTTGAGCAGCTGCATCTGCAGTGGCGTGCTTTCCGGCACGAAATAGGCTTCGTAGCAGGCGGCCAGCAAGGCTTCCAGGGTCAACTCGCGTTGAGGCAGCAAGTGACTGATCTGGCGTGTGTTGAGCACCCGCTCGACATGGTTGATGTCATTGTGGAAAACCGGCAGGCGGGTGTGCCGGCTGATCATCAACTGGTCGATGATTTCGTCCAGCGAGTCTTCCAGGTTGATGCCGTCGATCTCGTTGCGCGGCACGAGAATGTCGTTGACCGTGATCTTGTCCAAGGCATGAATGCTGTTGGCCAGGTGCGGCTTGTTGCTGCGCGCCTCGGCGGCCAATTCATCGAGCACGCTACGGGGCTGGGCAGGTTCCTGCTGGGCGCCCTGGTTGGATTCCTTGCGAGCGAAGGGAACGACCAGCAAGCGCGCAGCGCCGTCCAGCAACCATGCCAGCGGCCAGACCAGCTTGAGCAGCGGAGCCATCAGCGCATTGGCCATGCCGATGAACGGTCGTGGATAGCGCCGGGCAAGATGGCGTGGTAAGTAGTCGGCCAGTACCAGCAAAGCGATCGCTGTACCCAGACCCCCAAGCCAGGCGCCATGGGCGCCGCGCAGATAGATGCCCAGTGTGACACCCAAAGTCACGGCCAAAGCACGGACCAGGGTAGCGAGCAGTACCAGGCTGGGTAGAGGCGCCTCCAGCGCCGGGCGATCGCCATTGCGGCCAGTGGGGCGCTGTGCGGCCAACGTGTGCAGCGCCGCGTCCACTGCACACAGCAGCGCGGCGAGGAGAATGGCCAGCGCCAGCGCGCCGAGCATCGGCCCTAGGGGCAGAGTGTCCATGGGTGACCTGTCAGATGTGCAGAATGTATTCGCGAACCAGCTTGCTGCCGAAATAGGCCAGCATCAGCAGGCAGAACCCGGCCAGCGTCCAGCGAATGGCCTTGTGTCCGCGCCAGCCCAGGCGGTTGCGCCCCCACAGCAGCACGCTGAAGACGATCCAGGCCAGACAGGCCAGCAGGGTCTTGTGGACCAGATGTTGCGCGAACAGGTTCTCGACGAACACCCAACCCGAAATGAGTGACAGCGACAGCAATACCCAGCCAGCCCAGATGAAGCCGAACAGCAGGCTTTCCATGGTCTGCAGCGGCGGAAAGTTCTTGATCAGGCCTGCCGGGTGCTTGTGCTTGAGCTGGTGATCCTGCAGCAACAGCAGCAACGACTGGAACACGGCGATGGTGAACATGCCATAGGCCAGGATGGACAGCAGGATATGTGTAAGGATGCCGGGCTCTTCGTGGATCAGTGGCGCGGTCCCGCCGGGCACGAACTGCGCGATCAGGATGGTGGCCAGGCCCAGGGGGAACAGCAGTACCAGCAGGTTTTCCACGGGAATCTGACTGGTCGCCAGCAGGGTCAGGGCGATCACCGCCACGGCGATCAGGCTGGCGGCGCTGAAGAAGTCCAGGCTAAGCCCCAGCGGTGTCAGCAGTTGCGAGAACAACGCGCAGCCATGGGCGATGACGGCCAGGAAGCCGAACAGGTAGAG
This sequence comes from Pseudomonas sp. UBA6276, assembly GCF_002438365.1. Lineage (NCBI taxonomy): Bacteria > Pseudomonadati > Pseudomonadota > Gammaproteobacteria > Pseudomonadales > Pseudomonadaceae > Pseudomonas > Pseudomonas sp. UBA6276. The sequence goes on along the minus strand of NZ_DJUS01000068.1, from coordinate 85,231 downwards.
CAGGCGCTTGTCAGCCTTGCTGCCCTGGCCAATGCGGGTCGCCTGATAGGCAGTCGCAGCGGCGTACAGGCAGGCGGCGCCGAGGGTGGGTAATAGACTGGGTGACAAAGGGAGCATAGGTCCTGTGGAGCACAAGCCGGAAAGTGCCTGAGTTTGGCATCAAATGCCCGCCGACGAAAGACTGCATACCGCGCAGTGTCCGTGGCACCCACTCTTGGTTATAATCGCCGGCCTGCTCTTGCCGCCACAACCTCGGCTCAACCAGAGCCAGAAAGGATCGCGACATGTTTGAAAACCTTACAGACCGCCTCTCGCAGACGCTTCGCCACGTTACCGGCAAAGCCAAGCTGACCGAGGACAATATCAAAGACACCCTGCGCGAAGTGCGCATGGCGTTGCTCGAAGCCGACGTCGCCCTGCCGGTGGTGAAGGAGTTCGTCAACAAGGTCAAGGAGCGTGCGGTCGGCACCGAGGTTTCGCGTAGCCTGACCCCGGGCCAGGCGTTCGTGAAGATCGTCCAGGCCGAGCTCGTCGAAATGATGGGCGCCGCCAACGAGGAGCTGAGCCTGGCGGTGACCCCGCCGGCAGTCATCCTGATGGCCGGTCTGCAGGGTGCGGGCAAGACGACCACCGCCGGCAAGCTGGCGCGCTACCTCAAGGAGCGCAAGAAGAAGACCGTGATGGTGGTGTCGGCCGACGTCTACCGTCCGGCGGCCATCAAACAGCTGGAAACCCTGGCCAGCGATATCGGCGTGACCTTCTTCCCGTCCGACATCAGCCAGAAGCCGGTGGACATCGCCCACGCCGCGATTCGCGAGGCCAAGCTCAAGTTCATCGACGTGGTCATTCTCGACACCGCCGGCCGTCTGCACATCGACGCCGAGATGATGGGCGAGATCCAGCAGCTGCACGCGGCGGTCAAGCCGGCCGAAACCCTGTTCGTGGTCGACGCCATGACCGGTCAGGACGCGGCCAACACGGCCAAAGCCTTCGGCGATGCGCTGCCGCTGACCGGTGTGATCCTCACCAAGGTCGACGGCGACGCCCGTGGCGGTGCCGCGCTGTCGGTGCGTGCCATCACCGGCAAGCCGATCAAATTCATCGGTATGGGCGAGAAGAGCGAAGCGCTCGAGCCGTTCCACCCCGACCGGATCGCTTCGCGCATCCTGGGCATGGGCGACGTGCTCAGCCTGATCGAGCAGGCCGAACAGTCGCTGGACAAGGATAAGGCCGACAAGCTCGCCAAGAAACTGAAGAAGGGCAAGGGCTTCGACCTCGAAGACTTCCGTGACCAGCTCGTGCAGATGAAGACCATGGGCGGCCTCGGTGGCCTGATGGACAAGTTGCCCAGCATCGGCGGTGTGAATCTCTCGCAGATGGGCAATGCCCAGAATGTCGCCGAGAAGCAGTTCAAGCAGATGGAAGCCATCATCAACTCCATGACCCCGGCCGAGCGCCGCGATCCGGACGTGATCAGCGGCTCTCGCAAGCGCCGTATCGCCATGGGTTCGGGCACGCAGGTGCAGGACATCGGTCGCTTGATCAAGCAGCACAAGCAGATGCAGAAGATGATGAAGAAGTTTTCCACCAAGGGTGGCATGGCCAAAATGATGCGCGGCATGGGCGGCATGCTGCCCGGCGGCGGTGGCGGCATGCCCAAGATGTAACGCATTCCGTCGGCACGAGAGTCCTCTGGGAGCCTGCTCCCGCACCTGCACCTCCCGTGCCGATGAATACCCTGGCCATGTGGCCAAACTCCGTTGCTTGCAACGGCTTATAGGCAAATCCACGCTGCAAGCCCCGACCTATCGGAAAAAGGCATTTGCAAATGTCCGTGTATTCCTTGAGAATATGCGGCCTTTCGGGCACCCGTGTGCCCGCTGTGCATTATGATTTGCAGCACCGACTACAGGAACGATGTTCAATGCTAACCATCCGTCTTGCCCGTGGCGGCTCCAAAAAGCGCCCGTTTTACCAACTGACCGTAACCGATTCGCGCAACCCGCGTGACGGTTCCCACAAAGAGCACGTGGGTTTCTTCAACCCTGTTGCCCGTGGTCAGGAAATCCGTCTGTCCGTGAACCAAGAGCGCGTCAACCACTGGTTGAGCGTGGGTGCACAGCCTTCTGAGCGTGTTGCTCAGTTGCTGAAGGAAGCTGCCAAGGCCGCGGCCTGAGCAATATGAACGCGACGCCAGATTCCGCTGATGACTTGATCGTCGTCGGCAAGATTTTCTCGGTACACGGCGTTCGCGGCGAGGTGAAGGTCTTTTCCTTTACCGATCCGATAGAAAACCTGCTCGACTACAAGACCTGGACGCTCAAGCGCGAAGGGGTTGTCGTCAAACAGGTAGAGCTGGTCAGCGGCCGATCCACACAAAAGGATCTGGTTGCCAAGTTGAAAGGCCTGGATGATCGCGACGAAGCCCGTCTTCTGTCCGGTTACGAGATTTGCATCTCGCGCAGCCTTTTGCCCGACCTGGCCGAAGATGATTACTACTGGTATCAGCTTCAGGGCCTGAAGGTCATCGATCTGCAGGAGCAATTGCTCGGCACCATCGATCACCTGTTGGAGACCGGCGCCAACGATGTAATGGTGGTGAAGCCCTGCGTGGGCAGCCTGGATGATCGTGAACGCCTGTTGCCCTATACGGCGCAATGCGTGTTGAAGGTCGACCTGGCCGCTGGCGAGATGAGGGTGGATTGGGACGCGGACTTCTAGGCGATGGCAACCCTTCGCGTTGAAGTGATCACCCTGTTCCCCGAGATGTTCTCGGCCATCAGTGAGTACGGCATTACCAGCCGCGCGGTGAAACAGGGGTTGTTGCAACTGACCTGCTGGAACCCGCGGGACTACACCACGGACCGTCACCACACAGTGGATGACCGGCCCTTCGGCGGTGGTCCGGGAATGGTGATGAAGATCAAGCCCCTGGAAGACGCGTTGGTTCAGGCCAAGGCAGCAGCAGGGGAAGCGGCGAAGGTGATCTACCTCTCGCCCCAGGGCCGACCGCTGGTACAGGGCGCCGTGAAACAACTGGCGACTTCCGAATCCCTGATTCTGATCGCCGGGCGGTATGAAGGCATCGACGAGCGTTTCATTGAAGCTCATGTCGATGAAGAGTGGTCTGTTGGCGACTATGTGCTGTCGGGCGGTGAATTGCCCGCCATGGTCCTGATCGATGCGGTTACACGACTGCTGCCCGGAGCTTTGGGGCATGCGGACTCCGCGGAGGAAGACTCCTTCACGGACGGTCTGCTGGATTGCCCGCACTACACCCGACCGGAGGTGTATGCGGATCAGCGTGTTCCCGACGTATTGCTTAGCGGCAATCATGCACACATCCGGCGCTGGCGTTTGCAGCAGTCCCTTGGGCGGACCTACGAACGACGTGCCGATCTTCTGGAAAGACGCTCGCTTTCTGGAGAAGAGAACAAGCTGCTGGCGGAGTATCTCCGCGAGCGGAACGATAGTTAACGTATCGATGGCAATTCAGACGATTTGCCTTAGGAGCACAGCATGACCAACAAAATCATTCTGCAACTCGAAGCCGAGCAGATGAGCAAAGAAATCCCTCCCTTTGCCCCGGGCGACACCATCGTCGTTCAGGTGAAAGTGAAGGAAGGTGATCGTTCCCGTCTGCAGGCGTTCGAAGGCGTTGTCATCGCCAAGCGCAACCGCGGCGTGAACAGTGCTTTCACCGTACGTAAAATCTCCAACGGTGTTGGCGTAGAGCGTACTTTCCAGACCTACAGCCCGCAGATCGACAGCATGGCCGTGAAACGTCGTGGTGACGTGCGTAAAGCCAAGCTGTACTACCTGCGCGACCTGTCTGGTAAAGCAGCACGTATCAAGGAAAAACTGTCCTGAGAACAGTTTGTTTCTGATGCAGAAAAAGGCAGCCTTCGGGCTGCCTTTTTTGTGGGTGAAGGTTTGTGGGCGAGTGTTGGCAGGTGAGTGCTCAATGGCGATGTTCATGTGGGAGCGCGCTCTGCCCGCGAAGGCGTCGCCCTGACTCTGCGCCCTGTTATCATCCCCGGACCCCCACAACCCTACGATCTCGATGCCAGCCCTAGACCACCCCCTGATCGACCAATTCCTCGATGCCTTATGGCTGGAAAAAGGCCTCTCGCAAAACAGTCGCGACGCCTATCGCAGTGACCTTGCCCTGTTCAACGGCTGGCTGCAGGAGCGCGGCATCGCGCTGGAGGCCGCCGGCCGCGAGGTGCTGCTCGATCACCTGGCCTGGCGGGTCGAACAGGGTTACAAGGCGCGTTCTACAGCGCGGCTGCTGTCGGGCGCACGCGGTTTCTACCGGTACTTGCTGCGCGAGAAGCTGATCGGCAGCGATCCGACCTTGCAGATCGATATGCCGCAGCTGGGCAAGCCGTTGCCCAAATCATTGTCCGAAGCCGACGTCGAGGCGCTGTTGCAGGCGCCGGACCTGAGCGAGCCGATCGGCCAACGTGACCGCGCCATGCTCGAGGTGCTGTATGCCTGCGGCCTGCGGGTGACCGAATTGATCAGCCTGACCCTGGATCAGGTCAATCTGCGCCAGGGCGTGTTGCGCGTGGTGGGCAAGGGCAACAAGGAACGCTTGGTGCCCATGGGCGAGGAAGCCGTGGTTTGGGTCGAGCGCTACCTGCGCGATGGACGCCATGAACTGCTCGGCGGCAGGCCCAGTGATGTCGTCTTTCCCAGCCAGCGTGGCGAGCAGATGACCCGGCAGACGTTCTGGCATCGCATCAAGCATCAAGCTCAGGTCGCCGGCATCGCCAAGTCGTTGTCGCCGCACACGCTGCGTCATGCGTTCGCCACCCATCTGCTCAACCATGGCGCGGATCTGCGCGTGGTGCAGATGCTGCTCGGCCACAGCGATCTGTCGACCACGCAAATCTACACCCACGTGGCGCGCGCGCGTCTGCAGGACCTGCATGCCAAACACCATCCGCGCGGATGAAATCGGACGATTCGGTACTGTGTCGAGCGTTGTCCGCAGTCGGTCTTGCCCAATGAATGTGGTAGGCTTGCCCGGTTTATGCAGCGGGCCGTGACGAGTTGATCGTCCATCGCCCCTCAAGTCCGTCGCTCCAGGAGTTCCCATGCGCGTGACCCGTCTTTTCGCCGCCGCAGCCCTTGCGTTGGCCAGCACCTTTGCCGTGGCCGACCCGGCTGCGGAGCAAGCCATTCGCAAGACCCTGCAGACCTTACAACTGGAAGTCCCTATCGAAAGCGTGGGCGCAAGCCCGCTCAATGGCCTGTACGAGGTCAAGCTCAAGGGCGGTCGTGTGCTGTACGCCAGCGCCGACGGTCAGTTCGTCATGCAGGGCTACCTGTTCCAGATTCAGGACGGCAAGCCGGTCAACCTGACCGAGAAGACCGAACGGCTGGCCATCGCCAAGACCATCAATGCCATTCCGGTCGCCGATACCGTGGTGTACCCGGCGGTGGGCGAAACCAAATCGCACATCACCGTGTTCACCGACACCACCTGCCCGTACTGCCACAAGCTGCACGCCGAAGTGCCCGAGCTGAACCGCATGGGTGTCGAGGTACGCTACGTGGCGTTCCCGCGCCAGGGTCTGAAATCGGCCGGTGACGAACAACTGCAGGCCGTCTGGTGTTCCAAGGACCGCAAGGCGGCCATGGACAAGATGGTCTCGGGCGATACCATCAAGGCGCCTTCCTGCGTCAATCCGGTTGCCAAGCAGTTCGAGCTGGGCCAGTCGATCGGTGTCAGCGGCACGCCGGCCATCGTGCTGGAGAACGGGCAGGTCATTCCTGGCTACCAGCCGGCCGCGAACGTCGCCAAACTTGCGCTCGACGCGAAAGGCTGAACGGCACTCGCACGTCATCAATAGCCGCAGGCCCAGGGCCTGCGGCCAGTATCACGACTGTCATCTGGGCGGTCGTTTCATGGGGAGTTCAGAGTGAAACCGGTCAAAGTAGGCATCTGTGGGTTAGGTACCGTCGGTGGCGGCACCTTCAACGTACTTCAGCGCAACGCCGAGGAGATTGCCCGCCGTGCCGGGCGCGGTATTGAAGTGGCGCAGATTGCGATGCGCTCGCCGAACCCCAACTGCCAGATTGCCGGTACCCCCATTACCAACGATGTCTTCGCAGTGGCCGGCAACCCGGAGATCGATATCGTCATCGAGCTGATCGGTGGCTACACCATCGCCCGTGAACTGGTGCTCAAGGCCATCGAGAACGGCAAGCACGTGGTCACCGCCAACAAGGCGCTGATTGCCGTGCACGGCAACGAGATTTTCGCCAAAGCGCGCGAGAAGGGCGTGATCGTCGCGTTCGAAGCTGCGGTTGCCGGCGGCATCCCGGTGATCAAGGCGATTCGCGAAGGTTTGTCGGCCAACCGTATCAACTGGGTAGCGGGCATCATCAACGGTACGGGCAACTTCATCCTGACCGAAATGCGCGAGAAGGGCCGTACCTTCGAAGACGTCCTGGCCGAAGCACAGGCACTGGGCTACGCCGAAGCCGATCCGACCTTCGACGTGGAAGGCATCGATGCCGCGCACAAGCTGACGATCCTGGCGTCCATCGCCTTCGGCATCCCGTTGCAGTTCGACAAGGCCTACACAGAAGGCATCACTCGCCTGACCACGGCCGACGTCAACTATGCCGAAGCCTTGGGCTACCGCATCAAGCACCTGGGCGTGGCACGCAGTACCGAGCGCGGCATCGAGTTGCGCGTCCATCCGACGCTGATCCCGGCTGATCGCCTGATCGCCAATGTCAATGGCGTGATGAATGCGGTGATGGTCAACGGCGATGCAGCCGGTTCCACCCTGTTCTACGGTGCCGGCGCTGGCATGGAGCCCACCGCTTCGAGCGTGGTCGCCGACCTGGTCGACGTGGTCCGGGCTATGACCTCGGACCCGGAGAATCGTGTTCCCCATCTCGCTTTCCAGCCAGACTCGCTCTCCGCCCACCCGATCCTGCCGATCGAGGCGTGCGAAAGCGCCTACTACCTGCGTATCCAGGCCAAGGATCATCCGGGAGTGCTGGCACAGGTGGCGAGCATCCTGTCCGAGCGCGGCATCAACATCGAGTCGATCATGCAGAAGGAGGTCGAGGAACACGACGGCCTGGTGCCGATGATCCTGCTGACCCACCGCGTCGTCGAACAGCACATCAATGATGCCATCAAGGCGCTGGAAGCCTTGCAGGGCGTCGTCGGGCCGGTTGTGCGCATCCGTGTCGAGCACTTGAACTAAGCGGCAGCTGCCAGAGGAATTCGCAATGCGTTATATCAGTACTCGCGGTCAGGCCCCGGCCCTGAACTTCGAAGAGGTCCTGCTCGCCGGCCTGGCCAGCGATGGCGGCCTGTATGTGCCGGAGAATCTGCCGCGTTTCACCCAGGAAGAAATTGCCTCGTGGGCAGGCCTGCCTTACCACGAGCTGGCCTTCCGAGTGATGCGCCCGTTCGTCACCGGCAGCATCCCGGATGCCGATTTCAAGAAGATTCTCGAAGACACCTACGGGGTGTTCGCCCACGCCTCGATCGCGCCGCTGCGCCAGCTGGGCGGCAACGAGTGGGTGATGGAGCTGTTTCACGGCCCAACCCTGGCGTTCAAGGACTTTGCCCTGCAGTTGCTGGGTCGTCTGCTCGACTACGTACTGGCCAAGCGCGGCCAGCGTGTGGTGATCATTGGCGCCACCAGTGGTGACACCGGCTCGGCGGCGATCGAAGGCTGCAAGCACTGCGAGAACGTCGACATCTTCATCCTGCACCCGCATGAGCGCGTGTCGGCGGTGCAACGTCGGCAGATGACCACGATCGGCGGCGACAACGTGCACAACATCGCCATCGAAGGCAACTTCGACGATTGCCAGGAAATGGTCAAGAACAGCTTCGCCGATCAGAGCTTCCTCAAGGGCACGCCGCTGGTTGCGGTGAACTCGATCAACTGGGCGCGAATCATGGCCCAGATCGTCTACTACTTCCATGCCGCACTGCAGCTGGGCGGGCCCGCGCGTTCGGTGGCATTCTCGGTGCCGACCGGCAATTTCGGCGACATCTTCGCCGGTTACCTGGCACGCAACATGGGCCTGCCGATCAACCAGTTGGTGGTGGCCACCAACCGCAACGACATCCTGCACCGCTTCATGAGCGGCAACCAGTACGTCAAGGAAACCCTGCACGCCACGTTGTCGCCGTCGATGGACATCATGGTGTCGTCGAACTTCGAGCGTCTGCTGTTCGATCTGCACGGTCGCAACGGCGCGGCCATTGCCGGCCTCATGGACAACTTCCGCAAGGGCGGCGGTTTCAGTGTCGAGCAGGAGCGCTGGACCGAGGCGCGCAAGTTGTTCGACTCGCTGGCGGTCAGTGACGAGCAGACCTGCGAGACCATCGCCCAGGTGTTCGCCGAGTGCGGCGAAGTTCTCGATCCGCACACGGCCATTGGCGTGCGCGCGGCCCGCGAGTGCCGACGCAGCCTGGATACGCCCATGGTCGTGCTGGGTACCGCGCATCCGGTCAAATTCCCTGAGGCGGTACAGAAGGCGGGTGTGGGCAGGGCGCTGGAGCTGCCACCGCACCTGGTCGATCTGTTCGAGCGCGAAGAGAAGTGCACTGTACTGCCCAATGACCTGTCGGCCGTACAAGCCTTCGTGAGTCAGCACGGCAACCGCGGCAAGCCGCTCTGACGGTACGCAGCACCGCGCCTGACGCGATCTGAAACACATAAAGCCCGCTCGATGCGGGCTTTCTGCTTTTTACAGTGCCAAGCTTATGCAACTTTTTCCCAGGCCCTTTCGGCCCGCAGGCAAGGATGCACGGCATGAGACCCAAACCGACCTCGTTTTTCACGCGCGCAGGGGCGATGGCGTGGGCAGCGGGGCTTTTGGTGGGCGCCTGCATCCTTTTGCCCGGCTTGGCCACTGCCGCCCAGAGTCTGCCTTTCGCGCTCGTCGCACCGTTCGCCCAGCTCGCGCCCCTGCCGCTTTCCAGTGCCGAGCAGCAATGGTTGCAGCGCCACGGGACGCTCCGCGTCGGCGTTTCATTGGCTGACTATGAACCCATCGATATCACCAGTGAGCGCAACCGCTATCAAGGCGTGAGCGCCGATTACCTGAGCCTGATCGGTAGCCGCCTGGGGGTTGAATTGCGAGTACTGGGCTTCGCCCAGCGCAGCGAAGCGGTGCAGGCACTCAAGGATGGCGAAATCGACCTGCTGACCAGCGCCAATGGGTATGAACAGGCTATCGGCGGCCTGGCGTTCACCAAGGAGTACATGCCCGACCATGGTGTTATCGTGCGGCGCGTCGGTAGCAGGGGGGGGAGCGGCCTGGCTGGACAGAAGGTCGCGCTGGTGGATGGCTACGCCGACGACGCTACGGTGCAGCGCGTGTATCCGGACAGCCGCATCGTCATGGCACCCAGCCTGAGCAGCGGCCTGCAAGCGCTGCATCAGGGCGATGTCGATGCGATGATCAGCAACGAAGTCATCGTGCGTGCCTACAATGCGCTGCGTCCCTACCTCGATCTGGACATCATCGGCCCCAGTGGCCTGCCCCCGGTGGGGTACACCATCGCCAGTCGCAAGGCCGATCCTTTACTGGGACAGATGGTCGAGCGGGCGCTGGCCAGCATCGACGACGGTTTGCGCCGTGAGATCCTGACCCGCTGGACCACTGGGCTGGGTTCGGAAATCGGTCACCACCGGGTCCCGTTGGAACCCGCCGAGCAAGCCTGGATCGCCCGGCACCGACAGGTTCGCGTGGTTGCGACCCAGTATCCGCCCTACCTGTACCGAGATCGGCAGGGGAACTGGGTAGGGCTCAACAGTGAGGTGCTGGCGACCCTGTCGCACATGACGGGACTGCAGTTCGTCTATCTGCCTTCCAGTTCCATGGCCCAGAGCCTGGACATGCTCAAGCATGGCCAGGCCGACATGAACACCACGCTCTCGGAAACCCCGGAACGCAAGGCGTTCCTCAGCTTCAGCCATTCCTTCGGGGGCCAGGGTTGGGTCTTCATCGTTCGCGCCGAGGATCTGCCCATCGGCCATCTGGACGAGCTCGCCGGCAAGGTACTGGCGATTCCGGCCGAACATGCCCTGGAAAGCGCGATCCGCAGCCAGTACCCGCAGATCAAACTGGTTCTGGTCAGCACCTACGACAAGGCGCGCGAGATGGTTGCCAGTGGCGAGGCGGATGCAACCATCGACAGTGAAGTCGGGGCCTATCGCGCAGTGGGACGGTATCCGCCTGGCGTGCTCAAGGTCGGACGCAATGTCGATGGCGAATGGTCACCCGATCGTTTCGCCATTCGCGCCTCGGAGCCCGAGCTGACGGCGATCATCAACAAAGCGCTGGAAGCGTATCCGGTAGCCGAACTGCGCGCGGCGCGCTTGAAATGGCTGGGTGCGGTGGTGCCGCCAGAGCCCATGTGGCAGCGCATTGCCACGTGGGTCTATTGGCTGCTGGCAGTGGCCCTGGTGCTGGGCGCCGTGTCACTGGTGTGGAGCGGCCGACTCAAGGCGCAGATACGTCAGCGACTCGAGGCCGAGCATGCGCTCAACGATCAGCTCGCCTTCCAGCGCGCATTGCTCGATGGCATTCCCAGCCCCATCTATGTGCGCGATCTGCAGGCACGGCTGTTGTCCTGCAACAAGAGCTACGAGCAGAGCTTCGCGACGCGCTTGCAAGACATCAAGGGTCGCACGTTGCAGGAGGTTGTCGTGGTGAACTCGGACGAGGCCGAGCAGATGCATCGCGACTACCTCAAGCTGCTGGACGATCAGCAACCGGTATCCGCTGATCGGCAGATCCAGATGCACGGCCGCAAGGTGCATGCCTGGCAATGGATCGTGCCGTTCTACAATGCCGAGGGCCAGCTTCAGGGCTTGCTGGGCGGCTGGATCGACATTTCCGAGCGCAAGCGCCTCGAAGATCAACTGGTAGAGGCTCGGCACACCGCCGAGCAGGCAAACCAGGCCAAGAGCGCCTTTCTGGCGACCATGAGCCATGAGATTCGTACGCCCATGGCGGCCATCATCGGCTTGCTCGAGTTGGAGCGTGAGCGACGCCGGCGGGACGAGCAACCGGTGTCCGAGGCGCTCGAGGTGGCCTGGCGTTCTGCCCAGGAGCTTGTCGCCCTGATCGGCGACAGTCTGGACCTGGCGAAGATCGAATCAGGCAGCCTGCAACTGGCCGAGCAGGTGACCGAAGTCCGGCCGTTCTTCGAAGGCATGCTCAGCCTGTTTTCGGCCCAGGCACAGCGCAAGGGCATTGCGCTCGATCTCGACATCGCACCGGCCATGGCCAGCACGTTCTGGTTCGATCCGTTGCGGTTGCGGCAGGTGGTGCACAACCTGCTCGGCAACGCCTTGAAATTTACCCGCCAAGGCAGCGTGCGCCTGGCTGTCGACGCGCAGCTGCTCAACCCGGGCCAGTGGCGGATGACCATTGTCGTCAGCGACACGGGCGCGGGCATGACGCCTGGGCAACAGGCCAGATTGTTCAAACCGTTCGTTCAGGGTGGCGTGGACCTGCAACAGGAATCCATCGGTACCGGCCTGGGTTTGACCATCTGCAAGCAGTTGATCCAACTGATGGGCGGCACGATCAACCTGCACAGTACCGAAGGCGTGGGAACGCGAGTCGAAGTGCAGATCGATGTACGCCACGATGCAGAGCCTGAGGCGGCAATGGCTCCTGTCCAACCGCGGCCCGACACCGCCGCGCTGGACATTCTGGTGGTGGATGACCTGTCCGCCAATCGGATGGTGTTGACCCAGCAGTTGCAGTTTCTGGGGCATCGGGTGCAGGACGCCAGCGACGGTGTGACGGCGCTGGCTGCCTGGCAAGCCGGGCATTACGATCTGGTGCTCACCGACTGCAACATGCCAGGCATGAATGGCCACGCCCTGTGCCAAGCCATCCGCCAGCAGGAGGCGCTATCCGGTGCACGTCCGGTTCGGGTTATCGGCTGTACCGCCAATGCCATGCAGGATGAGCGGTTGCGCTGTGCCGAAGCGGGCATGGATGAACTGCTGGTCAAGCCAATAGCCCTGGACAGGCTGGCTCAGATCATCGCCGACCTGCAGCAGGGTCCGGCATTCTCCATGCAGGCGCTGCAACGTCTGACCCAGGCCAATGAAAAGGTCATGCGACGAATGCTCGACGAGTTCTCCCGGAATCTGGAGGCAGAGGCCGGAGCGCTGACCGAGGTCGTCGAGGCGCTCGACTGGTTACGCCTGCAAGAGGTGCTGCATCGGCTTCAAGGCATTGCTCGTCTTATCGACGCGGAGCCATTGACGCGCGCGCTCGCCGAAGTGGATGCGTGTTGTCAGTCGGGCGATGAGCAGCGATTGCTCGTCGAGGGCAAGGAGCTCCATTGCGAAATCGCAAGGTTGGCCACGGCCATAGCGCGCTGTCGAGAAAATTCCTCGGAAATTTAGGACTTGTCCTATCCCAAGCGTTCCACTTGCCCTTTAGAGTGCCAGGCAATGCGCAGCTCGATGCGCTCCTTCGAGGTTTTCACTCATGCGTTCGCTCAGAGTTCTGGTGCTGGAAGATATTCCGTATCAGTTGATCGCCATGCATCAGGTGCTCAATGCCTGTGGGGTATTCGACGTCCTCACCGCTCAGAGCTTCAACGCGGCCTGTCTCTCGCTGGAAAAGCGCCATGGGGCGGACGTGGCCATTTGCGAGGTGACGATGGCCGGGTTGGACATGGGCGAGCTGATCCGCCATCTGGCCGCGACCGGGCTGGCACGGGCACTGATCCTCTACAGTAATGGCTCGCAGTCAGTCGAACCGCTGGCGGCACTGGCTCGCCAGCATCGGTTGCCATTGTTGGGCGTGTTGTACACGCCCGTGTCGGCTGTCGCGGTGCATGGGCTGCTGCAGGATTACCAGCGTCGAATGGATGTACAGGCCTTGCTACCCTTGCCTGACGTGCACGAGATCAGTTCCTGCGACGGCGCCTGGCCTCTGCCTTTGCCTTTGCGCCCCTAGCGCCGCCCGGTGGTGCGATGCAGGCCCGTCCCGATCCCGGTCATTTCAATCCGTGGGCCTGCATGTAGATATACAACGCCGCATCGTTATCGATGCCCAGCTTGCGCATGGCGCTGACCTTCTGCGCGCTGATCGTCTGCTTGCTGCGGTTGAGTTGGAGAGCGATTTCGTTGACCGAGAGGCCTTGGGCCAGCAGACGTGTTATTTCAAGCTCGCGCGGAGACAGGTCGACATGGCCCGTGAGCTGGCTTGCGGGATTATCACCTGGCAGGGCCAGGATACTTCTTATCGACTGCGCCACGAACGGCTTGTTGCGCTTGAGGCTGGCAATCGCTGCCGGCAATTCGTCGACGAGGCTGGCTTTGCCCAACAGCCCGACCACGCCCAAGTTCAGGATTGCCCGCAGCAGCCCTGGATTGGTCAGCATGGTGACCACCATTACAGGCAGCTTTGGCCAATGCCGGCCGACATACCCGATCAGCCTCAGGCCATCACTCTGATCCCGAGAGGGCATCATGTAGTCGGTGATCAGCAGGTCGCATTCGGTTTCATTCAGGCAGTGCGTCAGCTCCTGTGGCGAGGCGGCTTCGGCCACCACGCGCAAGCCGGGGTCTCGCTCCAGCACGGCGCGCAGGCCGATACGAAAGATCGGATGGTCATCGGCCAGCACGATCCGCAGGGGTGCGCTCAGTGGGTCGGTCAAGGCAGGCTCCGGTGACGGGTAAATCAGGCGGTGAATTCTGGCACAGCTGTGGTCTATTCCTGATCTGTTTTGTAGTCCATTTCTGGCCCTGTAGCCACCAAGCCGCACAATCAGAAAAGTCTTACATTCGTACTGTCATATTCCGAAGGCACTGTCGGAAATAGTCTGACATGGCGAGCCCAGAACTTTTCTCGCTGGGGAGGGGTCAGTGTCATGCACCTTAAGAATTCGAACAGACGAGTGGTGATGCGATGAAGAATATCAGCCTGTTGCTCAATGAAGCCCTGACACCGTATCGCGTGACTCTCGAAGGGCAGGATAGTCTTGGCAATTGCCAGGTCGTGGTCATGAGCGCGGCTGGAAGCGTAGTGACCCAGCGTTCGGTCAACCGCAGCCAATTCGAGGACTTGCGCTCCTTTACCGATGTGGTCGATGGTTTGCACCGTGACCTGCTGGTTGCCGAGGGGCGCCTCGAACCGTCGATGATTGCAGCGCTGCGCAATGTTTCGCAAAGTGCTGGCTTCAGCCACGCGCTGGCCTGAGCTTGATCAGGCCCTCGCTGTCCAAGAGGTAGGGACTTTGGCAGGCAGCGCGCGCGCCGCGGCCCTGCCATTTTCCTTCCTACCGCTGGCTGCTCAAGGCCTCGGTGCTCTGTGCATTGAACCTCCGCGCATTGAACAATGCACGGGTTTCGCGCAGATAATCCGACCTCTCATGGGGTGCCAGCCATTGCGCATACAGCTGCGCTAATTGACCACTGCGCAACTCCAGCAGCAAAGGGTTCAGGGCGTCCACTACGCGGCGGCCGGTGGGGCTGTCAGAGCAACCCACATGTACGATCTGTGTTCTTGCCGCGCCCTTGATCGGGACCTGCACCATTTGCTGCGGATCCAAATCTTCCTGGCGCGCCTGATAGCGAGCCTCCAGCCAGTAGCCCAGCAGGGCATGGATCCGCCCCAGCCTTTCCATGCGCAGCAGGCTCCCCATGGCGTCGTTGCCATGATGGGCGAGGATCTGGCGGCTGTCGGCTTCGGCCAGAATGCGGTCGACGACGCTGCCGTAGCTGCGACCGGCAATGATGCCCAGGGCCAGGGTACCGCTGCGCAGCAGGGCGCCGAGGTCGACCTTGCCGTCGTCCATGAAATCGGCGATCAGCGGCAGGTCGATTCGCTGCATGACCAATGTACTGCCCAGCACGTGCATGCTGGGCACTGAATAAAAGATGGTCTGCGCGCGCTGGCGCGTCCAGAGCAGCGCAGGGTCGCAGTAAAGCCCCGGCTCGGCGAGCATCTGCGAAGCGCGCGCGCGGTTGACCCTGAGCACGCTGTGATCGTAGTCCGGCAGCGCTGCGCGCATCAGTGGCAGGGCCTGGTCGACGGCGCCGCGGTTACGGTCAGGCCCTCGGGCTATGGTCAGCGGTGCCAGGTCGCGCAACAGCCATGTGATGGTTTCCCGGCCATGTGCATGGGGTGTGATAAGCAGGCAGGCGCACAGCGCCAGTGACAGTAAAAGGCTGCCGGCCGGCAGGATTTTGAAACATGAGTCCATGGCAGTCCTTGCGCAGGGAGTAGGGCAGGTTGTCCGTTTTTGAAACACCGCACCATCTTTGCACACCCAGGCGTATGATCAAAACGCACCGCAGCGTCGCAGTGGTCTGTGGTGGTCGTTGATCAAGGCCGCATCGGGTAGACTAGCGGCCTTTTCCCGTTCCCAAGAAGCCTGCCTAATGGCCCAGCCGTCGACCACGTACAAATTCGAACTGAACCTGACCGATCTTGACCGCAGCGTTTATGAGAGCGTCAAGCAGACCATTGCCCGTCACCCCTCCGAAACCGAAGAGCGGATGGCGGTGCGCTTGCTGGCGTATGCCCTGTGGTACAACGAGCACCTGTCTTTCGGCCGCGGTCTGTCGGATGTCGATGAAGCCGCGCTGTGGGAAAAAAGTCTGGACGGGCGGATCCTGCATTGGATCGAGGTCGGTCTGCCTGATGCGGAACGTCTCACCTGGTGTTCGCGGCGTACCGAGCGTACCAGTCTGCTGGCCTATGGCAGCCTGCGCGTGTGGCAGACCAAGGTGGTCGATGCGGTCAAGAACCTGAAGAACGTCAACATCGCCGCAGTGCCTCAGGAAGTGCTCGAGACCCTGGCCAAGGACATGCCTCGGGTCATCAAGTGGGACGTCATGATCAGCGAGGGCACGGTGTTCGTCACCGATGACCGCGGTCAGCACGAAGTCCAACTCGAGTGGCTGTTGGGCGAGCGCTAGGCCGCCCGGTTTCACCTTTCCTCTTTTGTCTTGCAGTGAGAACCGCCCCAGGCACCATGCGCATCGAACCCCGTCAGTTGCCCCAGATCCTGCCCTTCCTCGGCGATATGCCGCCCCTGCTGAATCGCCTCTACGCGGCGCGTGGTGTATCGAGTGCGCAGGAGCTGGACAAGAGCCTGGCGCGCCTGATTCCCTTCCAGCGGCTCAAGGGTATCGAAGCCGCTGTCGAGCTGTTGGTGACGGCCATCGACCAGCGTCAGCGCATTCTCATCGTAGGCGACTTCGATGCCGACGGTGCCACAGCCAGTGCGGTGGGGGTGCTCGGGCTGCGCCTGTTGGGCGCTGCACATGTCGATTACCTGGTGCCCAATCGCTTCGAGTACGGCTACGGCCTGACCCCCGAGATCGTCGAAGTTGCCTTGCAGCGCGAGCCGCAGTTGCTGGTGACGGTCGACAACGGTATTTCCAGCGTCGAGGGCGTGGCGGCGGCCAAGGCTGCCGGGCTGCAGGTGCTGGTGACCGACCACCACTTGCCGGGGCACGAGTTGCCGGCTGCGGATGCCATCGTCAACCCCAATCAGCCGGGCTGCGAGTTCCCGAGCAAGAACCTGGCCGGGGTCGGCGTGATTTTCTACGTGTTGATGGCCCTGCGCGCACGGCTGCGTGAATTGGGCCGCTATGCCCAGGTGGCGCAGCCCAACATCGGCGAACTCCTCGATCTGGTGGCGCTGGGCAGCGTGGCCGACGTCGTGCCGCTGGATGCCAACAACCGCATTCTGGTGCATCAGGGGCTGGAGCGAATTCGTGCGGGTCGAGCCCGGCCCGGTATCACAGCGATTCTGGAGGTGGCACGTCGCGAGGCTGCGCGGATCACCTCGACCGATCTGGGCTTTATCCTTGGGCCGCGCCTCAATGCCGCCGGGCGCCTGGACGACATGAGCCTGGGCATCGAGTGCCTGTTGAGCACCGATCTGCCCAGCGCCCAGGCGATTGCCTCGCAGCTCGATGGGTTGAACCAGGACCGCAAGTCGATCGAGCAGGGCATGCAGCGCGAAGCCCTGGCCCAGCTCAAGGACCTGGCGGTGGAATCCATGCCGTTCGGCCTGTGCCTGTTCGACGCGCAGTGGCACCAGGGTGTGATCGGTATCCTTGCCTCGCGGCTCAAGGAGCGCTACCACCGGCCAACCATTGCCTTCGCCGATGCGGGCGACGGTTTGCTCAAGGGCTCGGCGCGTTCGGTGCAGGGCTTTCACATTCGCGATGCACTGGATGCCGTGGCGGCCAGTCATCCGCAGTTGATCAGCAAGTTCGGTGGGCATGCCATGGCGGCGGGATTGACCTTGCCGCAGGAGAACTTCCCGGCGTTCTGTGAGGCGTTCGATGCCCAGGTGCGCAGCCAGCTGTGCGAGGAAGACCTGACCGGACGCCTGCTGTCCGACGGCACTTTGGGCGTCGAGGAGTTCCACCTGGAGCTGGCGCGCGCCCTGCGCAATGCCGGGCCCTGGGGGCAGCATTTTCCCGAGCCGATGTTCCATGGCGTGTTTCAACTGGTGGAGCAGCGAGTGGTTGGCGAGCGTCATCTCAAGGTCATGCTCAAGACCGAGTGCGGCAGCGTCAGCCTGGACGGTATCGCCTTCGGCGTCGACCGCGAAGTATGGCCCGACCCATCGGTGCGCTGGGTGCAACTGGCGTACAAGCTGGACCTCAACGAGTTTCGCGGGCGCGAGACGGTGCAGTTGCTCATTACCCACATCGAGCCGCGCTGACAGGCGGAACCACGGTCGCGGCCGGGTTGTCGACTGGTCTTCAAGAGCGAGATGGGTACGTCCGCCACGTCTATCGGCCGACGGCCTCTCGTCCCACGTGGAACTGCCAACCGAGGTGCCCGATGAGCATGCTGCTCGAACCCTATACCCTCCGCCAGCTGACCCTGCGCAACCGCATTGCGGTATCGCCGATGTGCCAGTACTCCAGCGCCGATGGCCTGGCTAACGACTGGCATCTGGTGCACCTGGGCAGTCGTGCCAGCGGCGGTGCCGGTCTGGTCTTCACCGAAGCCACCGCGGTGACCGCCGATGGTCGCATCACACCTGAAGACCTCGGTCTGTGGAATGACGAGCAGATCGAACCGCTGCAGCGCATCACTCGCTTCATCACATCACAGGGTGCTGTGCCGGCGATCCAGCTGGCCCACGCCGGGCGCAAGGCCAGTACTTGGCGACCCTGGTTGGGCAAGCATGGCAGCGTGCCAGTCAATGAAGGTGGCTGGGTGCCCGTCGGGCCCTCGCGGATCGCCTTCGACCCACAGCACACCGCACCCACTGCGTTGGACGAAGCCGCCATCAAGGACATCGTCCAGGCGTTCGTTGCCGCCACCAGGCGCGCACTGACCGCCAACTTCAAGGTGGTCGAGGTTCATGCGGCCCACGGTTATCTGCTGCATCAGTTCCTGTCGCCGCTCAGCAATCAGCGTCAGGATCAGTATGGAGGTAGTTTTGAAAACCGAATTCGTCTGACCCTTGAGGTCACGCAAGCCATTCGCGAGGTCTGGCCGGAGGAATTGCCCGTATTCGTCCGCGTATCCGCGACCGACTGGGTCGAAGACGGCTGGAACCCGGACGAAACCGTTGAGTTGGCCAAACGCTTGAAGGCGCTGGGCGTTGACCTAGTCGACGTGTCGTCGGGTGGCACTTCGGCCAATGCCGAGATTCCAACCGGGCCAGGCTATCAGACGCGCTTTGCCGAGCGGGTTCGCAAGGAGGCGGACCTTGCTACGGGCACCGTGGGCATGATCACCGATCCGGCTCAGGCCGAGCACATTCTGCGTACCGGTCAGGCTGACATCATCCTGCTTGCGCGTGAACTGCTGCGCGATCCGTACTGGCCCCTGCACGCCGACGAAGACCTGGGCGGTCGCCTGGCTACCTGGCCCGCTCAGTACCAGCGCGCCACCCACCGCGATCAGCCGATCCTGGAGTCGGATCTGCGCGACTGATCGTCGTCGGGCGTTTCAATGATGGCCTCTTCGCCCTTGGAATCATGGGGTGAAGAGGCCATGCCGCTTCAGTCCATCAGACGTACTTGCGCTTTTCCGGAGCCGGAGGGAAGTACTGGTAGAGCCAGGTTTCGCTCAACGTGCGCCCCTGGGTCTTGATGAACAAACGCATGTCCACCGGATCGACGCTGTCGCTGGTGGGGTACCAGTCGAACAGTACGCGGAAGCCCTTGATGTCCGGCAACTCCAATACCTGAATGTCCTGCACCTTGCCGCCCGAGGCCGTAATGATGGGTTCGATCGGTGTTTTCAGCGACTCCAGCCCGCCGCCGGTGAAGTCCACGGCGAACCGTCGTGCCCAGACGTTGGGGTAATGCTCGCCCGGCGCCCAGCCTTCGGTGAAACCACCCATCCCGGAGCGCGTTGCCGCGACACGCGCAAGGGGCGTGCCGACCGGTGCCAGGGCGCTCCAGTACAGCTTGTAGCCGAAATTCAGGGAGTTGCCGGCCTTCACCGGGTTCTTGGGTGTCCAGAAGGCAACGATGTTGTCCATGGTTTCGCCGGTGGTCGGCAGCTCCACCAGATCGATGGCGCCTTCGCCCCAGGCGGTGGTCGGCTCGACCCACAGGCTCGGCCGCTTGTGGTACCAATCGACCGTATCTTGATAGTTGCTGAAGTTGTGGTCGGTCTGGATCAGGCCGAAGCCTTTCGGATCGACATCGGCGAAGGCGTTGAAACGCACACGGTCCGGGTTGTTCAGCGGTCGACAGATCCATTCGCCATTGCCGCGCCACATGGCCAGGCGATCCGAATCGTGGATCTGTGGATGAATGGTGTCGCACATGCGCCGCTCGTGGTTGCCGCAACTGAACATGCTGGTCATCGGTGCCACACCCAGTTGCTCGATGTCTTGACGCGCGTTGATGTGCGCATCGATGTCCATGACCACGCGCTCTGCCTGGCAATCGATGTCGAAGCGATAGGCGCCGGTGGCACTCGGTGAGTCGAGCAGGGCGTAGACCACGAAGCGGGTGCTGTCCTTGCTTGGCGTTTCGAACCAGAACTTGGTGAAGTCGGGAAACTCTTCCTGCTTCTTGGCATAGGTGTCGATCGCCAGGCCGCGCGCGGACAGACCGTACTGGCCGGTGGCATCGACGGCGCGGAAGTAGCTGGCGCCGAGGAAGGAGACCACGTCGTGGCGTTCGAGGTTAGGCGCCTTGAACAGCTTGAAGCCGGCGAAGCCCAGGTCGCCCTTGAGCTGCGAAGTGTCGACCGTGGTGTTCTGGTAGTTGAACAACGGCGGATGGAAATGCACTTCGCGCGCCTGCTTGCGCTCGGCATCGACGCTGTACATGCGCACCGGGGTGCGGAAGCCCATGCCGACGTGGAAGAACTGCACGTCCAGTTGGCCCTTGAGGTCGTTCCACAACGAATGGTTGGCGTCGTAGCCAATCGCATTGAATTGCTGTGGCGTCATGTTGGCCAGGGTCGGGGGCAGGGTCTGCTTGTTGCTGACATAGGCCTGTGCGGCCAGGCTCTTGGCCTGGGCCTTGAGCATGTCGAAGCTGAACGGCTCGGCTTCGCCATCGGCGGTGGCCGCCAGGGCCTGGGCGGCGAACAGCCCGGTGCCCGACAGTCCGGTATAGGCCGCAAGGGCCATCGACGCTTTCAGAAGGTGTCTGCGGTGCATAGATAACCTGTTCTGAATCAACCTCGGTCGCTCCAAGCGACCTGCGAGGCTCAAATGGGAAGGTTTGGGCCTGCCTTGTCCAAACGCAGCGAACTGTACACAGATACCGGAATGACCGATGTGTTCGCAAACTCCTGTAAAAAAGTTTTCCGAATATGTCCCCGTCGGCCCCTCGATTGACCGTTGTGGTCGATCATTTGTGCAACATCCCGAAGCAAATCACCATTCGAGCCAAGCAACGGAATGCCCTTACTCTCGTCAAACGTTTCTCCCATTGACGAGACCAAAAAATGAACACGCGTGGCTTGCTCGACCAGTTGTTCAAATCCGGCCAGGAGCTGCTGAAGAACAAAAGCGGCGGTGGCTCTTCACCCTTGGGTGGCGCCGGTGGTGGTGCCAGTGGTGTCGCCGGTGCGCTCGGCGGTCTGCTTTCTGGTAAAGGCGGCGCGGGCGGCGCGTTGGGTGGCCTGTTGTCCGGCGGCAAGGGCGCGCTGACCGGTGGCGCCATGGGCCTGCTGCTCGGCAACAAGAGCGCACGCAAGTACGGCGGCAAGGCGTTGGCCTATGGTGGCCTGGCAGCGTTGGGCGTCATTGCCTACAAGGCCTATGGCAACTGGCAGGCCCAGCAGCAGAGCGCGCCACGTGGCGAGCCGCAGACGGTCGACCGGGTGCCACCCCAGCAGGTCGAGGAGCACAGCCAGGCCATCCTCAAGGCGCTGGTCGCGGCAGCCAAGTCCGACGGCCATGTGGACGAGCGCGAACGTGAACTGATCGAAGGCGAGTTCACCCGTCTGGATTCGGACAACGAGTTGCAGCAGTGGCTACACGCCGAATTGAACAAGCCGCTGGATCCGGTGGACGTAGCGCACGCTGCCAAGACCCCGGAGATTGCCGCCGAGATGTACATCGCCAGCGTGATGATGGTGGATCAGGAGCACTTCATGGAGCGAGCCTACCTGGACGAACTGGCCAAGCAGCTGTCCCTTGACCCTGCGCTGAAGCTGGAACTGGAAAAGCAGGTTCGTCAGGCCGAAGCCGAGGTCGCGTGAGGTGAATAGACGGGTTGAACGGAGGGCGTCACCGTTCATCTGCCGATCACGACGTCGGTCGGCAATAGTTATGCGTTGATCACGTAGCAACTGGCATTACCCTCGCTGATGAACGAAAGTTGAGCAACAGCACGAAATCGCCTGAGGTAGGGCTATACTCAGGCGATTTTTCGTTTGTGCTGTAGGAATTTTCGAGGGTTGACTGTGAAGAACTGGTCCTTGCGCCACCGCATCCTGGCGAGTTTCGCCGTTGTCATCGCAATCATGCTGTTGATGGTCGTGGTGTCCTATTCACGTCTGCAGACCATCGAGACCAACGAAACCAAGGTGCGCACCGACAGTGTGCCGGGCGTGGTGTTCAGCTCCATGATCCGCAGTGCCTGGGTGGACAGCTACGTCTATACCCAGCAACTGGTGGGCCTGAGCTATCAGCGCGAGCTGATCACGGCCGACGAGGAGCAGTACAAGAGCTTCGCCGAGCGCCTGACCCAGCAGATGGCCAATTACCGCAGCACCGTCCAGGACAGCGAAGACCAAGCCGCTTTCGAAGAATTCGAGCGGATGCGCGTGACCTATGAAAAAACCTTGGCCGACGTGCTGGAAGCCTATCGCCTGCGCAAGTTCAGCGAAGCCCAGCAGATGGCCATCGACGACCTGACGCCAGCCTGGGTCGCCGGGCGCAAGCAACTCAACACCTTGATCGATCGCAATCGCGAGGGGGCCGAGAAGGCCACTTCGGCCATCGACTCCTCGGTGGCCGCGGCCAAGGTCAGCCTGGTGATTTCCCTTCTGGTGGCAATCATCGTCGCCGGTGTGTGCGGGCTGTGGCTGCTGCGCACCATCATGGCGCCCATGCAGAAGATCGTGCGGATCCTGGAGGTCATGCGCAACGGCGACCTGAGCACTCGCCTGAGCCTGGCGCGCAAGGACGAATTCAACGAGGTCGAGCTGGGCTTCAACGACATGATGACCGAGCTCACCGCGCTGGTGGCCCAGGCGCAGCGATCGTCGGTGCAGGTCACCACCTCGGTGACCGAAATCGCCGCAACGTCCAAGCAGCAACAGGCCACGGCGACCGAAACCGCCGCCACAACTACTGAGATCGGCGCTACTTCGCGAGAGATCGCTGCCACCTCGCGCGATCTGGTGCGGACCATGGGTGAGGTCACTTCGGCAGCCGACCAGGCGTCCTCCCTGGCCGGCTCCGGTCAGCAGGGTCTGGCGCGCATGGAAGAAACCATGCATCAGGTCATGGGCGCTGCGGAGCTGGTCAACGCCAAGCTGGCGATCCTCAACGAGAAGGCCGGCAACATCAACCAAGTGGTGGTGACCATCGTCAAGGTGGCGGACCAGACCAACCTGCTGTCGCTCAACGCTGCCATCGAGGCCGAGAAGGCCGGCGAGTACGGTCGCGGCTTTGCGGTGGTCGCCACCGAAGTACGCCGTCTCGCCGACCAGACCGCCGTGGCCACCTATGACATCGAGCAGATGGTGCGCGAGATCCAGTCGGCGGTTTCGGCCGGGGTCATGGGCATGGACAAGTTTTCCGAGGAGGTGCGCCGCGGCATGTTCGAGGTGCAGCAGGTCGGCGATCAGCTGTCGCAGATCATCGGCCAGGTGCAGGCCTTGGCGCCGCGCGTGCTGATGGTCAACGAGGGCATGCAGGCGCAGGCCACCGGTGCCGAACAGATCAACCATGCCTTGGCGCAGTTGGGCGATGCCAGCAGTCAGACGGTGGAATCGCTGCGTCAGGCCAGCTTTGCCATCGACGAGCTGAGCCAGGTCGCCACCGGACTGCGCGGCGGCGTCTCGCGCTTCAAAGTCTGATGGGCGCGATGCCGATCGCCGCGCGCAACAAGCTGTTCCTGCTGTTTCGCATCGCACAGGAGCGCTTCGCGCTGGATGCGCTGGAAGTGGCGGAGGTTTTGCCGTTGCTGCCACTCAAGCCGGTCCCGCAGGCGCCGGCGTGGGTGGCCGGTGTATTCGCCCATCGCGGTCGTGTGGTGCCGGTGCTGGACGTCAGCGCGTTGAGCTTTGGCGTCCCAGCAGTGCGCCGCACCAGTACGCGTCTGGTGCTGGTGCACTACCCGAATGACCAGGCCGGTCCTCAGGCTCGTCTGGGGCTGATCGTCGAATTCGCCAGCGAAACGCTGCGCTGCGACCCACGCGACTTCAAACCCAGTGGTGTGCATAACCGTGCCACGCCCTACCTGGGGCCAGTGCGCGAAGACAGTCAGGGTCTGTTGCAATGGTTGCGCGTGCAGGATCTGCTCGAACCGGCCGTGCGCGAACTGCTCTTTGCCCCGCAGTTGGCGGCCTCGGTCGTGGAGGAGGGCGCGCGATGAGCGACGACCAGCGCTTCGTGCGTTTTCTGCGTGACCGCATCGGTCTGGATGTGGCGTCGGTAGGTCCGGCGTTGATCGAACGCGCGGTCGCGCAGCGCAGCCAGGCAGCGCATGCCCCGAACCTGGATGCCTACTGGACGCTGTTGCAGGGCTCGGCAGCAGAGCAGCAGGCGTTGATCGAGGCGGTCATCGTTCCGGAAACCTGGTTCATGCGCTACCCCGAATCCTTCGCCGCGCTGTGCAAGGTCGCCAAGGCGCGCCTCGCCGAACGGCCCGGCGTGCCGCTGCGCATTCTCAGCCTGCCCTGTTCGACGGGCGAGGAGCCTTATTCGATCGCCATGGCCTTGCTCGATGCCGGGCTGGCGCCGGAGCAGTTCAGCGTGGACGGCGTGGACATCAGCCCACTCTCGGTGAGCCGGGCGACACGGGCGATCTATGGGCGCAATTCGTTTCGCGGAGCGCCGCTGACATTTCGCGATCGACATTTTGCGCCGACGGACGAAGGTTACCTGCTCGCCCCCCAAGTTCGCGCGCAAGTGCGCCTTCAGGTGGGCAACATTCTCGATCCGCTGTTGCTGGGCGGCGAGCGCGCCTATGACTTCGTGTTCTGTCGCAACCTGCTGATCTATTTCGACCTGCCGACCCAGCAGCAGGTGTTCGAAGTGCTGAAGAAACTGACTCACGAAGACGGCGCACTGTTCATCGGTCCGGCCGAGGGCAGTCTGCTGGCGCGATTGGGCATGCGCCCGATCGGCATCGCACAATCGTTCGCCTTCGTCCGCGATCGTCAGGTCGCGCCTGCGCCCACGCCCTTGGCCCCTGCGCCGGCGCGGTTGCAGATGCCGATCAAGCTGCTGCCCGAACCGGGCCGACAGCCGCTGCGTACCCGCACGCGGGTGCTGGCGCTGCCGGTGGCCAATACGGCTGAAACGGTAGCCAACGACGGCACAGCCTTGCTTGCGCAGATCGCCAGACTCGCCAACGAAGGTAAAAGTACCGAGGCCCAGGCGGCGTGCGATGCCTACCTGCGTAGCCATGGGCCCGACCCTCAGGTGTTCTATTGGCTGGGCCTGCTCAGTGACGTCGGCGGCCAGGTGTTGCAGGCCCAAGGCTACTACCGTAAGGCGTTGTACCTCGATCCCCAGCACGCCGAGGCGTTGGCTCACCTGGCCATGCTCCTTACCGCCCAAGGCGACATCGCCGGTGCGCGGCGCCTGCAGGAGCGCGCCGCGCGCAGTGACCGGCCGCGGGCGCAGGAGCATAAACGATGAGCGCCCCGGACCTGATCGACATCGACGCCCAGCAGATCGATGACTGCTGGAACCGCATCGGCATTCATGGCGACAAATCCTGCCCACTGCTGGCTGAGCACATCCACTGCCGCAACTGCGCGGTGTACGCCTCGGCGGCGGTCCGTCTGCTGGACCGCTACGCTTTGGATCGCCAGCATGCGCCTCTGCATTACAGCGAAGCGGCAGGAAGGGTCGAAAGCAAATCCCTGGTTCTGTTTCGCTTGGCCGATGAGTGGCTGGCGTTGGCCACCCGCTGCCTGGTGGAAGTGGCGCCGGTGCAGGCCGTGCATTCGCTGCCGCACCAGCGTTCGCGGGCGTTGCGCGGCGTTGCCAACGTACGCGGCGCGCTGGTGCCGTGTCTGGCGTTGGAGGAGCTGTTGGGCATCGACACCCAACACGCCACCCCAGCCGTCTCCGCGCGGGTCATGCCGCGTATGCTGATCATCGCCATAGACGGCGGCTCGGTGGTGGTGCCGGTGGAGGAAGTGGACGGTATCCATCGCATCGATCTGGTCGAGCTCGAACAAGCTTCCACGGCCACGACCCAGGCGGGCGCACGGTACACTCAGGGCGTTCTGCCATTTCGCGGGCGCAGCGTGCGCCTGCTCGACGACACGGCGCTGCTGCAGGCCATGAACCGGAGCCTGACATGACCCCGGAGCAGATGCGCGACGCCTCGTTGCTGGAACTGTTCAGCCTGGAAGCCGAGGCCCAGACCCAGGTGCTTAATGCCGGGCTGTTGGCCCTGGAGCGCAACCCGACCCAGGCCGATCAACTGGAAGCGTGCATGCGCGCGGCCCACTCGCTCAAGGGCGCCGCGCGCATCGTCGGCCTGGACGCCGGAGTGCGCGTGGCCCACGTCATGGAAGATTGCCTGGTAGCGGCCCAGGAGCGGCGCGTGTACCTGATGGCCGAGCACATCGATGCGCTGCTGCTGGGCACCGATTTGCTGATGCGTATCGGCACGCCCGGTGCCGGCGCGCCCGGCACGCACGATATCGATGCCTACGTGGCGCAGATGGCGGCGGTGATGGATCCGTTGGCCGCCGCCGCAGCGCAGCTCTCGCCCACGGTGCCACCGGCTGCACCTGCGCCGGCCGAGCTACCCATGGAGACCCCGCCCGAGGCGCCCCCCGTCGCCGAACTGGCGGACGCAACGCCCGCCTTGGACGATTTCGTGGCCGAACTCCCGGCGAACCGGGCACGCCGGGTCAGTGACACCGGCGAGCGGGTATTGCGGGTCACGGCGGAACGTTTGAACAGCCTGCTGGACCTGTCGAGCAAGTCGCTGGTGGAAACCCAACGCCTCAAGCCCTATCTGCTGACCATGCAGCGTCTCAAGCGCATGCAGGCGCAGAGCATCCGTGCGCTCGGCGGCCTTGCCGAACAATTGCAGCTCGAAGGGCAGAGCGCCGAGGTGCGCGACGCCTTGGCGCAGGCCCAGTCGCTGCTGGATCAGACCCAGCAGATGCTGCTGCAGCAGACTGCGGAACTGGATGATTTCGGCTGGCAGGCCAGCCAGCGCGCGCAGTTGTTGTACGACACGGCGCTGGCCTGTCGCATGCGCCCGTTCGCCGACATGCTGGGTGGTCAGGAACGCATGGTCCGCGACCTGGGCCGCTCGCTGGGCAAGCAGGTGCGGCTGGACATCGAAGGCGAGAAGACCCAAGTCGACCGTGACGTTCTGGAAAAACTCGAAGCGCCGCTGACCCACCTGCTGCGCAACGCCGTCGATCACGGTATCGAAACCCCCGAGCATCGCCTGCTGGCTGGCAAGCCTGCCGAAGGCCGGGTGGTGCTGCGCGCCTCCCATCAGGCAGGCTTGCTGGTGCTGGACCTGAGCGACGACGGCGGTGGGGTCGATCTGGCTGCGCTGCGCCGCAGCATTGTCCAGCGCGGCTTGTCGGCCGCCGATACGGTGGAGCAGCTCAGTGAAGAGGAGCTGCTCAGCTTTCTGTTCCTGCCTGGTTTCAGCATGCGCGACACGGTCACCGAGGTCTCGGGCCGAGGCGTCGGGCTGGATGCGGTGTTGCACCTGATTCGCCAGCTGCGCGGCTCGGTCGAGCTTATTCAGGTGCCGGGGCAGGGCAGCCGTTTTCACATCGAGGTGCCGCTGACCCTGTCGGTGGTACGCAGTCTGGCGGTGGAAGTGGGCGGCGAGGCGTACGCGTTTCCGCTGGCACACATCGAACACACCATGGACCTGCCGGCCGAGGACATCATCCAGCTCGAAGGCCGCCAGCACTTCTGGTTCCAGGACCGTCATGTCGGCCTGGTGGCCGCCAGTCAGCTGTTGCAGCGGCCGTCCGGTCAAGGCAACGAGGCGACCGTCAAGGTCGTGGTGATCCGCGACCGCGAAGCGATCTACGGCGTGGCCGTGGAACGCTTCATCGGCGAGCGCACGCTGGTCGTGCTGCCGTTGGACGCGCGCTTGGGCAAGGTCCAGGATATTTCCGCCGGTGCCTTGCTCGACGACGGCTCGGTAGTGCTGATCATCGACGTCGAAGACATGTTCCGCTCGGTGGAGAAGCTGCTCAATACCGGTCGCCTGGAGCGCATCGACAAACGCAGCCAGCAGGCCGAAGCGGCGCGCAAGCGGGTGCTGGTGGTGGATGACTCGCTGACTGTCCGCGAGCTGCAACGCAAGCTGCTCAGCCATCGCGGTTACGATGTGGCCGTGGCCGTCGACGGCATGGATGGCTGGAATGCCTTGCGCAGCGAAGACTTCGACCTGCTGATCACCGACATCGACATGCCGCGTATGGACGGCATCGAACTGGTGACCCTGCTGCGCCGCGACAGCCGCTTGCAGTCGTTGCCGGTCATGGTGGTTTCCTACAAGGACCGCGAAGAGGACCGCCGCCGCGGCCTCGACGCCGGGGCCGATTATTACTTGGCCAAGGCCAGTTTCCACGATGATGCCTTGCTCGATGCGGTGGTTGAGTTGATTGGAGGAGCGCGGGGATGAGGATCGCCATCGTCAATGACATGCCCATGGCCGTGGAAGCGTTGCGTCGGGCGATCGCGCTGGAGCCGTCCCACGAGGTGGTGTGGGTGGCCAGCAACGGCCGCGAAGCGGTCGAGCGCTGCCAGACCGTAACCCCGGACCTGATCCTGATGGATCTGATCATGCCCGTGATGGACGGCGTGGAAGCCACTCGGCAGATCATGGCCAACACCCCGTGCGCCATCGTCATCGTCACGGTCGACCGCCAGCAGAACGTTCATCGTGTCTTCGAGGCCATGGGCCACGGTGCCCTGGATGTGGTCGATACCCCCACGCTGGGTGTCGGCGACGCTCGCGAGGCTGCGGCGCCGTTGTTGCGCAAGATCTTCAACATCGGTTGGCTGGTGGGACAGCGCAGCCCGGCGGTGCGCAGCGAGTTGCCGCTGCCGCGCGCGAGCGGGATGCGACAGAAACTGGTGGCCATCGGCTCGTCGGCCGGCGGCCCCGCCGCGCTGGAAATCCTGCTCAAGGGATTGCCGCGCGATTACCCGGCGGCCATCGTTCTGGTCCAGCATGTGGACCAGGTATTCGCCGCCGGAATGGCCGAGTGGTTGAGCAGTGCCTCGGGCCTGCCAGTGCGCCTGGCGCGGGACGGTGAGACCCCTCAGGCTGGCACTGTGCTACTGGCTGGCACCAATCATCATATTCGTCTGCTGAAAAATGGTACCTTAACCTACACGGCAGAACCGGTGGACGAGATCTACCGACCTTCCATAGATGTTTTTTTCCGTAGTGTGGCGCAATTCTGGAACGGCGACGCCGTGGGCGTGTTGCTCACCGGCATGGGCCGCGACGGCGCGCAGGGCTTGAAGTCGATGCGTCAGCGCGGTTACCTGACCATCGCCCAGGACCAGCTCAGCAGCGCCGTCTATGGAATGCCGAAAGCGGCGGCGGCCATTGATGCAGCTGTTGAAATTCGTCCGCTCGAGCGGATCGCACCCCGACTGATGGACGTATTTTCACGATGAACTCGAGCCACGGCGCAGGCAGTATCCAGGTGACAAACCATGATTGATCTACAGATCGAAGCCTTCAGGTCCAACGACAACAACAAGTCGATGGTACTTCTGGTGGACGACCAGGCCATGATTGGTGAAGCCATCCGTCGCAGTCTCAGCGACGAAGCCAATATCGACTTCCACTTTTGTGCTGATCCGCAGCAGGCCATCAACCAGGCCATGCGAATCAAGCCGACCGTCATCCTCCAGGACCTGATCATGCCGGGCCTGGATGGCCTGTCGCTGGTGCGCGACTATCGCAATCACCCGGCGACCCAGGACATCCCGATCATCGTCCTGTCGACTAAAGAGGACCCTCTGATCAAGAGCGCCGCCTTTGCCGCAGGCGCCAATGATTACCTGGTCAAGCTGCCTGACACCATCGAGCTGGTGGCGCGCATTCGCTACCACTCCAAGTCGTACCTGACGCTCCTGCAGCGTGACGAGGCCTACCGCGCGCTGCGCGTGAGCCAGCAGCAGCTGCTGGATACCAATCTGGTCCTGCAGCGGCTGATGAACTCCGACGGCCTGACCGCGCTGTCCAACCGCCGTCACTTCGACGAGTACCTGGAGCTGGAATGGCGTCGTGCGATGCGCGACAAGACCCAGCTGTCGCTGCTGATGATCGACGTCGACTACTTCAAGTCCTACAACGACAACTTCGGCCATCTGGCGGGCGACGAAGCCCTGCGCCGCGTGGCCGATGCCATCCGCCACTCGAGCAATCGCTCCAGCGACTTGCCGGCGCGCTACGGCGGCGAAGAGTTCGCGCTGGTGCTGCCGGGCACCTCGCCTGGCGGTGCCCGGCTGGTCGCCGAGAAGCTGCGCCAGACCATCGCCGCCCTGAACATCCCGCACATCGCGCCCCAGGCCGACGCCTGCCTGACGGTGAGCATCGGCCTGGCGACCATGACGCCGCAGCAGTCCAGTCATTGCCGCGAGCTGATCCTGGCTGCGGACAAGGGGCTGTATACCGCCAAGCACAATGGACGCAATCAGGTGGTAGTGGGCGAGCAGGAGTAGGGCGTCGGTTTCGGTTGGCCTCTTCGCGAGCTCTCTGCCCGCGAATAGGCCGACGGGTCAACCCAAAAAAAACACCCATCCCCAGCTCGACGGGCTGCTGTCCATGGCCGGCTGCGTTATACTCTCCGGCTTTTCACACGTTACGCACGAGAGCTGCCCGCCATGGAAATCAACCCGATCCTTAACAGCATCAAGGACCTGTCCGANNGGGGGTATCTTTGACTACGATCAAAAGCATGAGCGTCTGACCGAAGTCAATCGCGAGCTTGAAGATCCTGCTGTCTGGAACAACCCTGCCTACGCCCAGGAACTGGGTCGCGAACGTTCGCTGCTGGCGCAGATCGTCGACACCCTCGACGAAATGAACGCCGGCCTGAGCGACGCCAAAGACCTGCTGCAAATGGCTGCCGAAGAAGAAGACCAGGGCGCCGTCGACGACGTGTCCGCCGAGGTCGAGCGCCTGCGCGCCCAGCTCGAGAAGCTGGAATTCCGTCGCATGTTCAGCGGTGAAATGGACGCCAACAACGCCTACCTGGACATCCAGGCCGGCTCCGGCGGCACCGAAGCCCAGGACTGGGCCAACATCCTGCTGCGCATGTACCTGCGCTGGGCCGACAAGCGCGGCTTCGACACCACCATCATGGAACTGTCGGCCGGTGAAGTCGCCGGTATCAAGGGTGCGACCCTGCACATCAAGGGCGAGTACGCCTTCGGTTGGCTGCGTACCGAGATCGGCGTGCACCGCTTGGTGCGCAAAAGCCCGTTCGACTCCGGCAACCGTCGCCATACCTCTTTCTCGGCGGTGTTCGTCTCGCCGGAAATCGATGACAACATCGAGATCGACATCAACCCGGCCGATCTGCGTATCGACACCTACCGTTCCTCCGGTGCCGGTGGTCAGCACGTCAACACCACCGATTCGGCGGTGCGTATCACCCACGTGCCGACCAACACCGTGGTCAGCTGCCAGAACGAACGTTCGCAGCATGCCAACAAGGACACGGCGATGAAGATGTTGCGTGCACGCCTGTACGAACAGGAAGTGCAGAAGCGCAACGCCGCCTCGCAGGCGATGGAAGACAGCAAGTCGGACATCGGCTGGGGTCACCAGATTCGCTCCTATGTGCTCGATGCCTCGCGGATCAAGGATCTGCGCACCAACATCGAACGCAGCGACTGTGACAAGGTGCTTGACGGCGACATCGACGAATACCTCGAAGCCAGCTTGAAACAAGGGCTGTAACACCGCCGGACAGGCCGATGCATCATCCGCATCGGCCTGCCATGGCTGGCCTGCCCGCGATCCCGGCGCCGTAGTCGGGAGCAACGAACCCGTGATGGAAAATCTGAAGACATGAGCGACCAACAACTCGACCCGCAAGACCTGCAACAGGAAGAAAACAACCTGATCGCCCTGCGCAAGGAAAAGCTTGCTGCCGTGCGCGCCCAGGGCCAGGCCTTCCCCAACGACTTCCGTCGCGACAACTATGCAGGCGACTTGCAGAAACAGTACGTCGACAAGACCAAGGAAGAGCTCGCCGAGGCAGCGATTCCGGTCAAGGTCGCTGGTCGCATCATGCTCAACCGTGGCTCGTTCATGGTGATCCAGGACATGACCGGACGCATCCAGGTCTACGTCAACCGCAAGACCCTGCCCGAAGAAACCCTGGCTCAGGTGAAGACCTGGGACATGGGCGACATCATCGCCGCCGAAGGCACCCTGGCCCGTTCCGGCAAGGGCGACCTGTACGTCGAGATGACCAGCGTGCGCTTGTTGACCAAGTCGCTGCGTCCGCTGCCCGACAAGCACCACGGCCTGACCGATACCGAGCAGCGCTACCGCCAGCGCTACGTCGACCTGATCGTCAACGAAGATGTGCGCGATACCTTCCGCGTGCGCTCTCAGGTCATCGCCCATATCCGCAGCTTCCTGGCCAAGCGCGACTTCCTCGAAGTCGAGACGCCGATGCTGCAGACCATTCCCGGCGGCGCCGCGGCCAAGCCGTTCGAAACCCACCACAACGCCCTGGACATGGAAATGTTCCTGCGCATCGCTCCTGAGCTGTACCTCAAGCGTCTGGTGGTCGGTGGCTTCGAAAAGGTGTTCGAGATCAACCGCAACTTCCGTAACGAAGGCGTCTCGACCCGGCACAACCCCGAGTTCACCATGCTCGAGTTCTACCAGGCGTACGCCGACTACGAAGACAACATGGACCTCACCGAAGAGCTGTTCCGCGAGTTGGCGCAGCTGGTGCTGGGTAGCACCGATGTGCCCTACGGCGACAAGGTGTTCCATTTCGGCGAGCCGTTCGTGCGCTTGTCGGTCTTCGATTCGATCCTCAAGTACAACCCCGAGTTGACCGCCGATGATCTGAACGACATCGACAAGGCGCGCGCCATCGCCAAGAAGGCCGGCGCCAAGGTGCTGGGCTTCGAAGGTCTGGGCAAGTTGCAGGTCATGATTTTCGAGGAGCTGGTCGAGCACAAGCTGGAGCAGCCGCACTTCATTACCCAGTACCCGTTCGAAGTGTCGCCCCTGGCCCGCCGCAACGACGACAATCCCAACGTCACCGACCGCTTCGAGCTGTTCATCGGCGGCCGCGAGATCGCCAACGCTTACTCCGAGCTCAACGATGCGGAAGATCAGGCCGCACGCTTCATGGCCCAGGTGGCGGACAAGGACGCCGGCGACGACGAGGCCATGCACTACGATGCCGACTTCGTTCGCGCGCTGGAATACGGCATGCCGCCAACGGCCGGCGAAGGGATCGGTATCGATCGCCTGGTCATGCTGTTGACCGACTCGCCCTCGATCCGCGACGTGATCCTGTTTCCGCACATGCGGCCGCAAGCCTGACAGTTGTCGATCAGCCGCCCCATGGGGCGGCTTTTTTATGGGCGCCAATACGGTGTGTCAATGCCGGCCCCGACGCGGCTTGCGCCGCTGCTACAGGGGATCGCGACAACCTGCCGTTGTCCCAAAGTATTACGATATCGTGTAGCAGCGACGCAAGCGCTCAAGGATCCGCCGGCCTGCGCGATCTCTGTAGCAGCGGCGCAAGCCGCGTCACAATCCACAGGCTCTCACGTACCCTGTAGCAGCGGCGCAAGCCGCGTCACAATCCACAGGTTCTCACGTACCCTGTAGCAGCGGCGCGAGCCGCGTCAGGGCCTGCACCTCCCACTTACTCAAAGGATACGAGCAGTGATTCCAGCAACACCCAGACAAGGAGCCGCCAGCGTCGCCTCGACGCTGGCCCGCAACGTCCAGTACCAAGGACGCAAGGCCAGCCGCCAGGGCAGCGAGCTGCGTCGCCAGGCGATTCTCGACGCGGCCATGCGCATCGTCGTGCGCGATGGCGTACGGGGCGTGCGCCACCGCGCCGTGGCCACCGAAGCCGGGGTGCCGCTGTCGGCGACCACTTATTACTTCAAGGACATCGATGACCTGCTCAACGATGCCTTCGCTCAGTACGTCGAGCGCAGCGCCGTGTTCATGGCCAAGCTGTGGAGCAACACGGAAGAGATGTTGCGCGCCCTGATCGCTCGCGGCGACGGCAGCCCCGAAGCTCGCGCCCAATTGGCCGACGAAATCGCCCGCCTGACCGCCGATTACGTGATGCACCAACTGCAGACCCGTCGCGATCACCTGATCGCCGAGCAGGCCTTTCGCCAGGAGGCATTGCTCAACCCCCGCCTGGCCTCTCTGGTACTGGCCCATCAGGACATTCTTCTGCAAGGCGGCCGACAGATGCTCGAAGTGCTGGGCTCGCGCGATCCCGTGCAGGACGCGCAGGTGTTGACGGCGATTATCGGGCGGATGGAATATCAGGGGCTGCTGGCCAGTACCCAGGCGGACGCCGACCGCGAAATGCTCGGTATCCTGACCCGCTTCATGCAATGGGTACTGGGCTGAGCCCACGCAGTGAAAGGCCCGCGGTTGGTGGGCCTAGCCAGAACGAGGAGCAGTACGGTGGATGAGTATCAGCAGACGATTCGAGGCTTGTCCGACCGGATCGTGCAGGCACAGACGCCCATTCGCGTGCTCGATGCGGTGAAGTGGGACGACTCCATTCGTCACGGCTTTCTGCAGGCAGGCGGCAAGCAGATGCCAGCGGTGGATCGCGACTATTACCAGAACCGAGCCCTGGGCTTCGACTCCAGCGCGGTCAAACTGGAATTCCAGAACATCGAGCGCGATATCACCCGCCAGCTCGGCCAGTTCAATCCGGTCGGGCAGATCATGCGCCGCATGTGCAAGGAGTACCGCATGGTCGTGCGCATGCTCGAAGCCCGCGGTACCGAGGACTTCGGCCTGATCTCCCAGGAACTGTACGGCGCCGCTTCCGATGCCTTCCATGCCGGCGACCCGACCCTGGCCGATCTGGGACTGATGCTTTCGGACTACCTGAACAACATCGCCGGGCGCGGAGACCTCAAGGACGAAGCCAAGACCCTGACGGCCAAGGATGCGGTGAACCTGTTGCAGGGGCGCCTGAACCGGGTGTTCGGTGAAACCGAAGGCACTATTCGCGTGTTCGAATCCGATGGCATCGTTGCCGACGCCGCGGCCGGTGCGGATTACATCAAGATTCGCAGCGATGCGATGTTCAACGAGCGCGACGTGCGCGCCCTTGAAGTCCATGAAGGTCTGGTCCACGTCGCCACGACGCTGAACGGCCAGAACCAGCCGATCTGCACCTTCCTCTCCAAGGGGCCGCCCTCGTCGACGGTCACCCAGGAGGGCCTGGCCATCTTGATGGAAGTGATTACCTTCGCGTCCTATCCCAGCCGCCTGCGCAAATTGACCAATCGCACCCGTGCGATCCACATGGTCGAGGAGGGTGCCGACTTCCTCCAGGTGTTCGATTTCTTCCGCGAAGAAGGCTTCGAGATGCCTGAAGCCTATGGTAACGCCAGCCGCGTGTTCCGCGGCTCGACCCCGACCGGTCTGCCGTTCACCAAGGATCTGTCGTACCTCAAGGGCTTCATCATGGTCTACAACTACATCCAGCTGGCCGTGCGCAAAGGCAAGCTGGAACAGGTGCCGCTGCTGTTCTGTGGCAAGACCACCTTGGAAGACATGCGCACGTTGCGCCAGCTGGTCGACGAAGGGCTGGTGACACCGCCCAAGTACCTGCCCGAACAGTTTCGCGACATGAACGCGCTGTCCGCCTGGATGTGCTTCTCGAACTTCCTCAACCACCTGAGCCTGGACCGAATTGAAGCCGACTACTCGAACATCCTCTGAGCGGCCGCCGCAGCGACGCTGGCGTACTGCCCTGGCCCTGGCAGTGACGGTCAGCCTGGCCGGCTGCAGTTCGCTGCTGTTCTACCCGGAGCCCGGGCTGCCGTTCACGCCCGCCAAGGCGGGCCTGGCCTACGAAGACGTTACGCTGACGGCCGCCGATGGTACGCGCCTGCACGGCTGGTGGTTACCGGCCAAGCCCGGTGTCGAGGTCAAGGGCACGGTGCTGCACTTGCATGGCAACGGCGGCAACCTGGCTTGGCACCTGGGCGGCAGTTGGTGGTTACCCGAGCAGGGTTATCAGGTGCTGATGCTCGACTACCGCGGCTATGGATTGTCCGAAGGCTCGCCGCGGCTGCCACAGATCTATCAGGATATCGACAGCGCCTTTGCCTGGCTGCAGGCGCGTACGCAGGTGCGCGACAAACCGTTGGTGCTGCTTGGGCAAAGCCTGGGTGGAGCGATGGCCGTGCATTACCTGGCCAAGCATCCGCAGCAGCGCGAGCGCCTCAAGGCCTTGGTGCTCGACGGTGTCCCGGCTAGCTACCAGGCTGTGGGTCGTTATGCCTTGAGCACCTCCTGGGTGACTTGGCCATTTCAGGTGCCATTGTCCTGGTGGGTGCCTGACGGCGACAGTGCCATCGCGTCCATCGAACAACTGAAAGGTACGCCCATGCTGCTCTTCCAGAGCATCGACGATCCGATCGTACCTCTGGACAACGCGCTGCAATTGTACCGAAAGGCGCCATTGCCAAGGGTGTTGCAGCTGACCCGCGGCGGCCATGTGCAAACCTTCGCCGACCCCACATGGCGTCAGGTCATGCTGCGCTACCTGGACGACCCGCAGCATTTCAACGGCCTTCGCCGTCTCGGCGAGATACCCAACTATCCCACGCCTGCCGAATCGGTGCCCGCAGCGCATAAATGAAAACGCCCCGGTGATCATTCACCGGGGCGTCTATTTACAGCGGGTGGATCAACGCATGGACGAGCGCGGGGCCACTGGCTGGTTGTCGTTGGAAATGGTCACTTCCACACGACGGTTCTGGGCACGGCCCGAGTTGCTGGTGTTGTCGGCAACTGGGTATTCCTTGCCATAGCCTTGAGCGACGATGCGCGAAGGCTCGACGCCGGCGCGGACCAGGGCGGCCATCACGGAGTTGGCGCGGCGCTCGGACAGGCTCTGGTTGTAGGCAGCCGAACCGGTGCTGTCGGTGTAGCCCTCGACGATGACCTTGCGGTCAGCGTTTTCCTGAAGGAACTGGGCCAGCTTGGCGATGTTGGGGAACGCGGACGACTTCAGCTCAGCCTTGTTCAGGTCGAACAGTACGTCACCGAAGGTCACCAGGGTACCGCGGTCAGTCTGCTTGGCGTTCAGGCTGTCCTGAAGCTTCTTGATCTGAGCGTCGCGGGCATCCAGGCGAGCCTGAGCGCGCTGGGCAGCAGCACCTTTGAGGGTTTCCTCGGCGCTGCGCAGAGCGATGGTCTGCTTGGCCACTTCAACGCGCTGGTTGGTCAGGTAGGCCAGCTGGTCGACTTTGGCGCGGTCGGCGTCGTCACGGTAGGCCTTGTCAGCCTTGTCCAGCCATTCCGAAGCGTCTTTGGTTTCCAGCGCAGCCAGCTGTACCGACTTGGGGTTGGTCTGCAAGGAAGAGAAATTGGTCCGCGCCTGTTCCAGGTTCGGGTTAGGCGGGGTGGAGCAAGCTGCCAGGCCAACGCTGAGAGCCAACAGGGCAGGAACCATCAATTGTTTACGCATAGTCTTCATCCTTTATTCGAGTTCAAGTCGCGATGGGCAGCTTACTGAGCGCTGCGCATGCCTTCTTCACGCAGGTCCTGTACACCCTGCTTGGCGTCTTGTACGGCCTTGGCCGCTTTGCCAGCCTGCGCCTTGCGCTCGGCCAGGCGTGCGTCCCACTCGGCCTGTTCGGCGAGGACCTTGGCTTTCTCGTAGTTCTTGTCGTGCATGGCGATTTCAGCCTGCTTGAACTTGTCCTGCGCAGCTTTCATTTCCACAGCGGCGTATTCGGTACCGCCAGCGCTCACCGCGCTGTTCACGGCCGATTGAGTCACGGCGTACTGCTCGGTTGGAGGCTTGCCGGCGCAGCCAGCCAGGACGAAGGTAGTGCCCA
Source organism: Pseudomonas sp. UBA6276 (assembly GCF_002438365.1). NCBI lineage: Bacteria > Pseudomonadati > Pseudomonadota > Gammaproteobacteria > Pseudomonadales > Pseudomonadaceae > Pseudomonas > Pseudomonas sp. UBA6276. The sequence goes on along the minus strand of NZ_DJUS01000068.1, from coordinate 47,496 downwards.
GTGCGAGGGCCGCCAGTTTCAGCCCGCGCAGAGGGTTGGACGAGGTTTTGGCAGTACGGGTATTCATGGCTTTCAACTCCATTGGATAGCTCCTGAAAAACATCAAAATCCATGACAGTCGAACGTTTCACGCGCCTGGGTAAAGCCCGGCGACTAGCACACGCCGCTGGCTGTAATGGTTAAACGTTGGGACACAAGGCAATTTTGAATAGTTCAGAAATTTGTCCGAATGGGCGAGTTTTTTCTGACGCCGCTGGTTTGTCACGCAGATGCGCCGGTCGGCGAGCCGACAAGGCGCATCAGGTAGCGACTGGTGACACACAGACCCTAGGACTCGGTGGCCAGCTGCGTTGTAAAGCTGGCCACCGCACCTACCACGCGCTTCGCGCCGTCCTGAATCTCGGTGATGACGGTACCTGCCTGATTGGCCAGTTGCAGGCCGGATTCGGCTTTGTGCCTGCCGGCGCCGATGGTTTCCACCGCGTCGGTGGCAAGCTTCTGATTCTGCCTGACGACGCCCTCGATCTCGGCAGTAGCTTGGGTCGTACGTGAAGCCAGTTGGCGAACCTCATCGGCCACCACAGCAAAACCGCGGCCCTGTTCACCCGCGCGTGCGGCCTCGATGGCGGCGTTCAGCGCCAGCAGATTGGTTTGCGCGGCGATACCGCTGATGGTCTTGATGATGTTGGAAATCACCTGGCTCTGCTCGTCCAGCGCCTCGATGCCTTCGGCCGCACTTTGCATGTGATGGGCGAGGTCCGTCATCACCTTGACCGTGTCTCGCACGACTTCGGCTCCGCGCAGGGCCGTTTCATCGGTGCGCACCGACGTGTCGTACGCCACCGTGGCGGCTTCGGCGATGGCGATCTCGCGTTCCACCATCTCGGTGATGACGGTTGCGACCTTCACGACCTTGTAGACATTGGCATTGCCATCGCGAACCGGGTTGTAGGAAGCCTCGAGCCACACCGTACGACCGCGGCTGTCTACACGCTCGAAGCGCTCGGCAACGAACTCGCCGCGGCGCAGGCGCTCCCAGAACGCTTGATAATCCCGCGAATTGGCGATTTCGCCACTGCAGAACATGCGGTGATGCTTGCCCTTGATCTGCTCCAGGCCGTAGCCCATCGCCTGCAGAAACAGATCGTTGGCGGTCAGCACATGGCCGTCGAGGTCGAACTCGATGACCGCGGTGGAGCGCAACAGCGCCTGGATGAAGTTCTCGTGTGCCCGAGAGGTCTCGATGGTATTGGTCAGGTCGCTGGCATAGCACGAGAACTTGACCAGCCGGCCATCGGTGGCGTGTACCGGATGCATGATGACCCGCAGCCAGGTCTCGCCGCCGTCCTTGCGCAACAGCCGCCAGGCCCCGCAGAAGTGTTCTCCCTGGCGTATGGCGGTACGCACGCGTGCGTGGTGCTTGTCCTTCTGCACATGCTCGGCAACCAGGCTTTCCAGAGGTTTGCCCACCAGCTCGTCGTTGCGATACTGAAGCACGGCCTCGAAGTTGGCGTTTACCCCCAGGATGCACCCCTGGGGGTCGAGCCTGAGGTGGATGGTTTCCTCGTCCAGGCCTTGGCGGATCTGTCGTACGATCGCCACCTCCTCACGCAGGGCGGCCATTTCGTTTTTCAGGCGTTTGAAGAAGAACATGGCACAGGCCTCGAGAAGGGAAGGGCATGTAAAAGTATCGACAGCCTCCATGGTTACTTAAGGCCGCAACCTCCCAGCGGTAGGTTGAAACGATTAAGCGCAAATAAGCGCAAAAAACCCGGCGCGCTGGCCGGGTTTTTTCTGGTTTCTTTTTCCAGGGTTCGAAAATCAACGCATCGAAGCGCGCGACCTGACCGGCTGGTTGTCATTGGAAATGGTCACTTCGACCCGACGGTTCTGGGCACGACCCGAAGCGTCGCCGTTACTGGCCACCGGATAGGACATGCCCAGGCCTTGCGCGACGATGCGCTCGGGGCTCACGCCGGCGCGCACCAATTGCACCAGGACCGCATTGGCGCGGCGGTGCGAGAGGGTCTGGTTGAAGGACGCGGAGCCGGTACTGTCGGTGTGTCCTTCGACGATCACCTTGCGGTCCGGGTTGTCGCGCAGAAATTGCGCCAGACGGGCGATGTTGTCGTAGGCGCCAGGGCGCAGTTCGGCCTGGCCGGTTTCGAACAGCACGTCACCGAAGGTCACCAGGCTGCCGCGTTCGGTTTGCTGTACGGCCATCGCTTCAGCCGCAGGTTGTTTGGCGTTGAGGCTTTCCTGGAGCTTCTTGATCTGCGCATCGCGCGCTTCCAGGCGGGCCTGGGCTCGCAACGCGGCGACACCTTGGATCGCCTGTTCGGCCGTACGCAGTTCGATGGTCTGCCGGGCCAACTCGATACGCTGACGGGCCAGATAAGCCAGGTGATCCACCTGATCATCGGCCTCTTTCGCCCGCGCCGCTTTTTCGGCACGTTCCAGCCACTGTGCGGCGTCCTTGGTTTCCAGGGCAGCCAGCTGGACCGACTTGGGATTGCCTTGCAGGTCGGCAAAACTCGCCTGGGCCTGCACCAGTTGCGGGTTAGGGGCTTTGGAACAGGCAGCCAGCAGCACGACCAGCGCCGACAGCGCGGGGAATTTGAATTTATTGTTCACGGTAATTTCCTGAATCTTGAAAGAAGAACGCGAGGTTTGGCTCAGGAAGCAGCGCGCAAGCCTTCCTCGCGCAGGTCCTGGACACCTTGGCGGGCGTCTTCAACAGCGCGGCGGGCCTTGGCGGCCTGAGCCTTGCGCTCGGCAACCCGGGCGTCCCATTCGGCCTGCTCGGCCAAGCGACGTGCCTGCTCGTAGTGTTTGCCGTGCAAGGCCAGTTCGGCGCTCTTGAGTTTGTCCTGGGCGGACTTCATTTCGACGGCTGCGAACTCGGTACCGCCGGCGCTGACCGCAGCATTGACCGCCGACTGGCTGACGGCATATTGCTCGACCGGCGCGATGCCAGCACAGCCGGTCAGGACGATACCGGTGGCAAGGCCCAGAAGGGCCGTTTTCAGAAGGCCGAAAGACGACCGTACGCGGGATGTGTTCACGCGATAGTGCTCCATTGAACAGCGATTGAATGCTTCGTCCACTGTGCGCGGCACGCCGACTCGGGCCTGCTGCCGCGGCGAACGGCGGACAGATCGGTGGCCATGTCCTGGCTCTTTTTTGCCCGAGTCTACAATCGCCTCTGAGTACTATCCTATTGATTTGAAAGAATTTTATCCTAAGTCACAGGTTTTTTTTCAGGCCATTTGACTGGGTCGGCCCTGCGCGTAGGAGTTTTCCGAAACTCGCTGGTCCAGGGTCAATTTCCGCTGTCATCCGCAGCGCTTTTCAGACGCTGCAGGTGTTCACGTGACAGCGCCAGGAAACGCGGCGTCGGGCCGACGTCTTCATACATAGGGTCGCCTTCTTCGTCAGTGGCGATGACCTTGGGTCCCTTGACGTAGGGAAAGCTGCCTTCGAGTTCTTCGAGAGCGGCCCCGATCAACTCACCGAGCAGTTCCTGAGCATGGTGCTTGGGGTACATCTGGGTGAGGGCGGCCAAGCGCGCCGCCGACTCCATGTCCAGGTGAATGTTGATACCGGTGTCGGTCAGGCGACCCTTGGCGTTCTGTTCCCAATGCTCGGCCAGCTCGTGAATCTTCATAAACACCTCTCGCGCAGGTTGTTCGAGCCCCGCTTGACCACGCTTGACCACGCTTGTCAGCGTTGGCTTGGCTGGGGCACTCTCTATCTATAGCAAAGGTGCTGTAGCACAGAGGCTATGGCCCAGATCGTTTGCATAGATGAGTTGTAGAGCCATTTTTCCCGTGCTTGTTCAGTAACCCAGGCGATCCAATCACACGCCGCGCCGGGCTGGCTGGACGGGCAAACCGTTTCCAAGCCACGGAGAATGCCGATGTCCGATATCGATCTGCGCCTGCGCGAAGACGTGCACCTGCTCGGTGAATTGCTGGGCAATACCATTCGCGAGCAGTACGGCGATGCCTTTCTGGAAAAGATCGAGCGCATTCGTCGTGGCGCCAAGGCGGACCGTCGACGCGATCCGACCGGTGATGCGGTCAGTGCTGAACTGAGGTCCAGCCTGGACGACCTCGGCGAGGAAGAACTGCTGCCCGTGGCCCGCGCGTTCAACCAGTTCCTCAACCTCGCCAACATCTGCGAACAATACCAACTCATCCGTCGCCGCGACGAAGGCCAGCCCGAGCCCTTCGAAAACCTGGCACTAAGTGAGCTGCTGGGAAGGCTCACGGCCGCCGGTCATCGTCCCGAAGCACTGGCGCGGCAATTGGCGGCGCTGGATATCGAACTGGTGTTGACCGCACATCCAACCGAAGTCGCGCGTCGTACCCTGATCCAGAAATACGACGCGATCGCCGCACAGCTGGCCTTGCACGACCACCGCGACCTGACCACTGTCGAGCGCAAGGCGGTGCGCGAGCGACTGCAACGGTTGATCGCCGAGGCCTGGCATACAGAGGAAATCCGCCGCACCCGACCGACCCCGGTGGATGAGGCCAAGTGGGGCTTCGCGGTCATCGAAAACTCGCTCTGGCAGGCGGTGCCCAATCATCTGCGCAGGGTCGACGCCGCGTTGCAGGCCGCCACCGGGCAGCGTCTGCCTCTGAGAGCTGCACCGATCCGCTTCGCCTCGTGGATGGGCGGCGACCGCGATGGCAATCCCAATGTCACGGCCAAGGTCACTCGCGAAGTGCTGTTGTTGGCGCGCTGGATGGCGGCCGATCTGTTTCTGCGCGATGTCGACCAGTTGGCTGCCGATCTGTCCATGCAACACGCCAGTGCGCCGCTCATGGCGCAGGCGCCCGACAGCAGCGAGCCTTACCGCGCAGTGCTCAAGCAACTGCGCGAGCGCCTGCGTGCCACGCGCCACTGGGCCCAGGCATCGCTGCCGAACACTCAGCCGACCGACGACCAGGTGCTGCAGGACAACCGTGAGCTGATCGAACCGTTGCAGTTGTGTTTCGACTCGCTGCATGAATGCGGCATGGGCGTGATCGCCGACGGACCCTTGCTCGATTGCCTGCGCCGTGCGGTGACCTTCGGTCTGTTTCTGGTGCGTCTCGATGTGCGTCAGGATTCGACCCGCCACCGCGGGGCTTTGAGCGAGATCACCCAATATCTCGGACTGGGTCGCTATGACGACTGGGACGAGGACGCGCGAATCGAATTCCTCGTGCGCGAACTGGCCAATCGCAGGCCGCTGCTGCCCACCTGCTTCGAACCCAGCGAGGACACTGCCGAAGTGCTGGCCACGTGCCGGGAAGTCGCGGCAGCCCCGGCCGCATCGCTGGGTTCCTACGTGATTTCCATGGCTGGCGCAGCTTCTGACGTGCTGGCGGTGCAGCTTCTGCTCAAGGAGTCCGGGCTGCGCCGGGCGATGCGCGTGGTGCCGCTGTTCGAAACCCTGGCCGACCTCGACAATGCCGGGCCGGTGCTCGAACGCCTGCTGCAGCTGCCGGACTACCGCAGCCGTCTGCAAGGCCCGCAGGAAGTGATGATCGGCTACTCCGATTCGGCCAAGGACGCCGGGACCACGGCGGCCGCCTGGGCGCAGTATCGGGCGCAGGAAACCCTGGTGAATATCTGCCAGGCCCATGGTGTCGAGCTGTTGCTGTTCCACGGTCGCGGGGGCACCGTGGGCCGGGGCGGCGGCCCGGCCCATGCGGCCATCCTGTCGCAGCCACCGGGTTCGGTGGCCGGGCGCTTCCGCACCACCGAGCAGGGCGAAATGATCCGTTTCAAATTTGGCCTGCCGGACATCGCCGAGCAGAACCTCAACCTCTATGTAGCCGCGGTGCTGGAAGCCACCTTGCTGCCGCCGCCTTTGCCCGAGCCGGCCTGGCGCACAGTGATGGACCAGCTGGCGGGGCAGGGCGTCAAGGCGTACCGGCAGGTGGTGCGCGAGCATCCGCACTTCGTCGAGTACTTCCGCCAGGCCACGCCCGAACAGGAACTGGGTCGGCTGCCATTGGGCAGCCGGCCGGCCAAGCGTCGGCAGGGCGGGATCGAGAGCCTGCGGGCCATCCCGTGGATCTTCGGCTGGACCCAGACACGGCTGATGCTGCCCGCTTGGTTGGGATGGGAAGCGGCTTTAGGCGCAGCGCTGAAACAGGGTGAAGGCGAGCGACTGGCTTCGATGCGCGCGCAGTGGCCGTTCTTCCGCACGCGCATCGACATGCTCGAAATGGTGCTGGCCAAGGCCGATGCGGAAATTGCCGCGTTGTATGACCTGCGTCTGGTCGAGCCTGACCTGCAACCACTGGGGGTCGAGCTGCGCGACCTATTGTCGCAGTGTTGTGCGGCCGTACTGACATTGACCGGCCAAACGCACCTGCTCGCCCACAGCCCGACGACGCTGGAGTTCTTCCGTCTGCGCAACACCTATCTGGATCCGCTGCACCTGCTGCAGGCCGAATTGCTGGCTCGTTCGCGCACGCGAGAAGCGGCGCTCGACAGCCCTCTGGAACAGGCGTTGCTGGTGACCGTGGCCGGTATCGCCGCCGGGTTGCGCAATACCGGCTGAGCCAGGCGGTCGACGGGTACGACCTGCCCGTGCCTGGGCAGCTGTGACCCAGGGTGCAACCGATTGGCGGTGGCACCCGGTGCAACCCCTGCCAGGCAGCCTCTGCGGGGGCGGGTGCCTGCGACTTTCGGTGGCTTGTGTGCCCCGTGCACGCTGTGTATCTTGATCAGCCTTTGGCCGTTCTGCGGCCATCATTTTTTTGGGAAGGGCTTCTGCCGTCAGCGCGGTGGAAGCAGATATGACGACTATCTATAAAAATCGAGAGGAGCACATCGATGCGCGTGATTCTGCTGGGAGCTCCCGGGGCCGGTAAAGGTACTCAGGCAAAATTCATCACCGAAAAATTCGGTATCCCGCAAATTTCCACTGGCGACATGCTTCGCGCTGCCGTCAAGGCCGGTACCGAATTGGGCGTCATGGCCAAGAGCGTCATGGACAGCGGCGGCCTGGTGTCCGACGACCTGATCATTGCCCTGGTGAAGGAGCGCATTGCCCAGCCCGACTGCGCCAACGGCTTCCTGTTCGATGGTTTCCCGCGCACCATTCCCCAGGCCGAAGCCCTGGTCACCAACGGCGTGGAGCTCGATCACGTGCTCGAGATCGCCGTCGATGACGAAGAGATCGTCCAGCGTATCGCGGGTCGGCGTGTCCACGAAGCTTCGGGCCGCGTCTACCACACCGTCTACAATCCGCCGCGCGAAGAGGGCAAGGATGACGTGACCGGTGACGCGCTGGTGCAGCGCAAGGACGACACCGAAGAAACCGTGCGCCATCGCCTCTCGGTCTACCACTCGCAGACCAAGCCGTTGGTGGCCTTCTACCGCGAGCTGTCGGCCGCGCAGGGCAAGCCCAAGTGCAGCCACGTCGAAGGCGTGGGCTCGGTGAACGACATCACCGCCAAGGTGCTTGCTGCACTGAGCTGAAAGGCGTCGACACCTCTTGTGTCGGCCACCCCCTTGCCATGAACGGCCCGCTTGCGGGCCGTAGTTGTCTATAATCGCTTCCTTCCCACACACATTGCCTGGACCCTTTCGATGACCACCCTGCTGGCCCTGGACACTGCCACTGAAGCCTGCTCCGTCGCCTTGCTGCATGACGGCAAGGTGTCGAGCCACTATGAAGTGATCCCGCGCCTGCACGCGCAGAAGCTGCTGCCCATGATCAAGACCCTCCTGGCCGAGGCAGGTGTGGCGCTGACGGCGGTCGATGCGATCGCGTTTGGCCGCGGGCCGGGCGCGTTCACCGGTGTACGCATTGCGGTAGGGGTGGTGCAGGGCCTGGCGTTCGGCCTGGATCGGCCGGTCCTGCCGGTTTCCAACCTGGCCTTGCTGGCTCAACGCGCCTGGCGCGAGCACGGTGTGAGTCAGGTTGCGGCTGCCATCGATGCACGCATGGACGAGGTGTACTGGGGTTGCTATCAGGAGCACGCTGGGGAAATGCGCCTGCAGGGCGAGGAAGGGGTGTTTGCGCCCGAGCGGGCCCAGCTACCGGCCCAGGCCACGGGGGAGTGGTTCGGTGCGGGCACCGGCTGGACCTATGCCGAGCGGATCGCCGTAGCCACTGTGGGGCGCGACGCCGACTTGCTGCCCCATGCCCAGGACCTGCTGGCGCTGGCCCGCTTCGCCTGGGCGCGCGGCGAAGGACTGCCCGCCGATGGCGCACAGCCGGTTTACCTGCGCGACAACGTCGCCACTCCGAAAAAGTCGCTTTTGTAGTACGCTTCGTCGGCGTTCACGCCTGTAGTGCGCATTTCATCGGCAGAATCTGCCATTGAGATAAAACTTTGTCGCAATTTGTGGTCTAGTGATCACCTGAGTCGCAGCCTGACCGGCGCCGGCTTCTTTCGACGATCGAGTGAACCTGATGCGTATCGATGGTGTTTCCTCCCAGCCTTACCCGATCAAGCGCAAGCCGCTTGCGGATAAAGCGCGGGTGCAGGATGCCGTTGACGATATCGAGGGCGAATTCGAAGTCCCTGCGCAACCCACCCCCCAGCGCTCCCGCGCTCGGGGCGCCAGTGTTCCTGCACGCCAGCAGGACATGATCTTCCCTCGTTCGATGAGCCGCCGCGCCGCTGAGGCCTTGGGCATGTACCTGAGCACTCAGGGCTTCGTCGAGTGGGATAACGAGGTGCTGGGCTTGGACGTGCATATCTGACTGTGTCCAGCCTGCCTTATTTCATCGGTTGTCCTTCGTGGAGTGAAAACGCCTGGCGCGGTGATTTCTACCCGCACGATGCGCGTCCGCCCGATTTCCTCTCCCTGTACACCCAACTGTTCAATGCCGTGGAGGGCAACACCACCTTCTACGCACGCCCTGCGCCCAGTACCGTTGAACGCTGGGCCGCGAGCATGCCGTCGGACTTCCGCTTCACCGCAAAACTGCCCCGCGACATCAGCCACGGCGGTGACCTGCGCGAGCAGTTGGGCGCCGCCGAGGACTTCTGCCGCTTGCTCGATCCATTGGGTGAACGAGTGGCGCCGCTGTGGTTGCAATTGCCGGCTTCATTCGCGCCTTGGCGACTGCCGGAGCTGATGGGCTTCATCGACATTCTGCAACGGCCGATTGCCGTGGAGGTTCGCCACGGCGCATTTTTCGCCCGTGGCGACGAGGAGCGTCTGCTCAACAACCTGCTGCGCGAGCGCAATGTCGAGCGTATCTGCCTGGACCCCCGGGCCTTGTTCAGCTGCACCTCGGACGCACCCGCAGTGCTTCATGCCCAATCCAAGAAGCCCCGTGTGCCGCCACGTCCGACGGCTTTCAGCAACAGCCCGCAGGTACGCTTCATCGGTCATCCGCAGGTGCAGGCCAACGAGCCGTTCCTGACGCCCTGGGTCGAGAAGATCGCCGGCTGGATCGAGGAGGGGCGCACCCCCTACATCTTTCTGCACACGGCCGACAATCTGTTCGCCCCAGCCCTGGCCCGGCGCTTCCACGAGCGTCTGATGGAACGTTTGCCGGGGCTGCCGGCCTTAAGGGAACTGCCTCCGGAGCCCCAGACGGCGCAGCTCGGCCTGCTCTGACCCGGTACTGCAGTGGTTTCCTTCAGCCATGCCGAACCGAGGCCGATGTGTCGAGATTGCTGATCATTCTGTTGCTACTGGCCGCAGCCCCGGTTGCCGTATGGCGAGGCTGGATAGAGGTGCCCGACCGGTGGAATCCGTGGGCGCCGCTGGACATCGCCGAGCCAGTGAATTTTCTGACGCGCTACAAGCTCAGCCGGTTGCAGAGTGATCCCCAGCTTTGTGTGCAGGCCCTGGCAACGTCTACCGTGCGCTACAGCCAGCAGGCCGACAGTGCGGCCGATGCCAAGTGTCCGTTGGTGAATTTGCTGCGCGTGCAGGGCAGCGAGGTCAGGTTGAGCAGCAGCTTCCTGGCGACCTGTCCGGTCGCCGTGGCGTTCGCGATGTTCGAGCGTCAGGCCCTGCAGCCGGCTGCGCAAGCCGTGTTCGGCCAGGCGGTGACCCAAGTGGATCATCTGGGCAGCTTCGCCTGCCGCAATGTCTACGGTCGCAGCGAAGGACGCCTGAGCCAGCACGCCAGCGCCAACGCGCTGGACATCGCCGGTTTTCGCCTGGCCGATGGCCGGCGCATAAACGTCCTCAAGGACTGGCCCGGCGACAGCGCCAAAGCGCGCTTCCTGCGTGAGGTGCGCGACGGTGCCTGCAAGCATTTCAATACCGTTTTGGGTCCCGATTACAACGCCGCCCACCGCAACCATTTTCACCTTGATATGGGACGCTGGAGCGTGTGTCGTTGATCGTGTTCGTTCCCGGCTGTTGCGGTGCACCCGGACGCGGCTCGCGCCGCTGCTACAGGGGATATGGCTTGGCCGCGGGAATGGTGCGACGTCTAGTATTGCTTCTGTAGCAGCGGTGCATGCGGTGTAACTGGAGGAACCCGGCGTCGGTCAAACGGCTCGACGCGTGTTGTTCAACACAACAGTACTTCTGTAGCAGCGGCGCGAGCCGCGTCGGCGGTGCATGCGGTGTAACTGGAGGAACCCGGCGTCGGTCAAACCGCTTGACGGGTATTGTTCAGCACAACCGGGCGCATCCAGCTCAGGTCCAGCGCCAATGCATGGCATTGCTCGTCGAGGGTCGCCTGCGCAAGCGGCTCCGACGTCTGGGCCAATTGCCAATCCAGTTCGGCGATCGGCAGGTGCAGCGCACGTGGGGCTGGTGCCGGGCCTGGGTTGGATGCCTCGGTCCCAAGGCTCAGCACCAGCGGCCGAACCCAACGGCTGTCGAACGCCAGGTGAGCCTGCTGCGCCAGCACGTCTTCTTCGGGCAATGGCTCAGCGGCCTTGTCCAGCAGGGTCAGGTCCAGCTCGGCCTTGGGCAGGAACAGCGGCTCGGGCGGTTTGACTTCGGTCTCGCGGACATCGCACAAGCGTTGCATGAGAATGTGCGCCAGAATCTCGCTCCCGGCGCTGGGTTCGTTCGCCGATTCGCTTGCGCTGGCTGCAGACGCCTGTCCCTGCGGTTGCCCTTCGCCATGCTCGGTCAATGCCTGGGCGAAGAAGTCCTGCCACAGCGCGCTCGCAGCACCCAGGGTCTGGATGTTGTGCTGGCTGAAGTCGCCGGTGGGCGAAATGTAACCTGGCGCTGTGGAATTGATGACGGACATGGCACTCGGCACGCTTGGGCTCTGGCAAAATGCCTGGCAAAGTTCTTATCGGCGGCATACGCCGATCTTTTAGCCTTTCGATACAGGAATCTTCAGTGGAGCAGCAAGCAGGTGGTCGCATCCAGGTTCAGGCGCAGAACGAGGCCTGCGAATCGCAAGCCGAACGGTGGGCAAAACGCCTGGAGCTGCCTCGCCAGTTGGCCGACGCCGATTTCACCCTGGAGGTCGGCGAAAGCGGCCTGCAATTGCAGCAACTGGGCGCGGATGCACCAGGCCCCGTGCGGGTCGATTTCGTCGAAGGCGCCGTGGCCCATCGGCGACTGTACGGCGGCGGCAGTGGCCAGATGATTGCCAAGGCCGTGGGCGTGCAGCCCGGTGTGCGGCCGCGGGTACTGGATGCCACGGCGGGCCTGGGCAAGGATGCCTTCGTACTGGCCAGCCTGGGCTGCGACATGAGCCTGGTGGAGCGCCAGCCGATCATCGCCGCGTTGCTCGAGGACGGTTTGGAACGCGCCCAGAATGACCCGGAGGTGGGGGCCATCGTCGCACGGATGCGGCTGCTCAAGGGTAACTCGATCGAGGTCATGCAGCAGTGGCAGGGTGATGCCCCCCAGGTGATCTACCTGGATCCGATGTTTCCCCATCGGGAAAAAAGCGCGCTGGTAAAGAAGGAAATGCGCCTGTTCCGTCCGCTGGTGGGCGATGACATGGATGCACCGGCTCTGCTGGCCGCCGCCATGGCGCTGGCCACCCACCGAGTGGTGGTCAAGCGACCGCGCAAGGCACCGTGCATCGAGGGCAGCAAACCCAGTCATGCCCTGGAAGGCAAGTCCAGTCGCTACGATATCTACCCGAAGAAAGCGCTCAAGCCAGCATGAGAATTAGCCTTGTGCTGTAGGCATCGGCGAGCTTCCGTACCATGGCTGCGTAGGAACGGTCCTGATTTTTTCCGTGCCGGTTTTAGCCCGGCACGCTCAAATAGAATCAAGTCTCATTTGTAATGAGGCTGTATACATGTACCGTTCTACAGGAGTTTGCACGTTGCCCCGCCGTTCGGCGCTGGGCTTGGCGTTGATCGGTTGCGCCGCCGGTGCCAATGCCCATGAGGGGCATGAAGTGATGGAGCTGGACAAGCTGAGCGTGACGGGCAAGCAGGCTGCGCCGCCCTACCAGGTCCAGCGTTCGGCCTCGGCCAAGTACGCCGTGCCGTTGCTCGACGTGCCGCAAACGGTGACCGTGGTCCCGCGTCAGATTCTGCGCGAACAGAACGCCCTGGGCCTGCGCCGGGCGCTGTCCAACATCTCCGGGATTTCCTTCAACGCAGGCGAGGGCGGCGGGGGCTCGGGCGACAGCATCAATATTCGAGGCTTCAGCGCCAACGCCAATCTGCAGATCGACGGCCTGCGCGATTCTGCCCAGACCCGCCGCAGCGACCTGTTCAACCTGGAACAGGTCGAGGTCATCAAGGGGCCCAGCTCGGTGTTCGGCGGCGCCGGCACTACCGGTGGCGCCATCAACCTGATCACCAAGCTGCCGCTCGCCGACAGCTTCACCGAACTGGGCGCAGGTGTCGGCACCGATCGCTATCGCCGCCTGACCCTTGATACCAACCAGCAACTGCACGACCTCGGCGACGGTACCCTGTTTCGCCTGAACCTCATGGCCCACGAGAACCAGGTGCCGGGCCGCGACCGTATCGAACAGCAACGCTGGGGCCTGGCGCCTTCGCTGACCTTCGGGCACGGCAGCGATACGCGCCTGACCCTCAGCTATTTCCACCAGAGCGATGACAACCTGCCCGACTACGGCGTGCCTGCCCGCGATGGCAAGCGTCTGTCCGGGGTCAAGACGAGCCACTACTACGGCTGGCGCAACCTGGACCAGGAACGTGCCGACACCGACAGCCTGACGGTCAAGTACGAGCACGACATCAACCCGGACTGGACCGTGCAGAACCTGACGCGACTTAGCCAGGTCGACCGCGATACCACCGTGTCCGCTTCCCACGTCAAGCTCGCCAAGCTCCCAGCAGGCCGCTACCTGCCGGCGGGGCCGCAAGCCTACCGGCGCGATGTGCACACCCGTCTGGCCATGAACCAGACCAGCCTCACCGGGCACTTCGATACCTTCGGCCTGGGCCATACCCTGGTGGTCGGTGCCGAGCTGTCGCGCGAAACCTACGACCGCAAGGCCTCGGGTTATGCCGTGGAGTCTTTCTACCCGGCGAACGGCTACGAACTGGCCAACCCACCGGGCTATTGGAGGGGACCGAAGGTCAAGTCGCCCACCAGTGTGGCGCATAACATCATGAAGGATCGGGCACTGTACGTGTTCGACACCCTGGCCCTGAACGAGCAGTGGGACCTCAGCCTGGGCCTGCGTTACGACCACATGCGCGCAGAGGCCAATACCCGCTCCTCTAGCGGCGTTCGTGCACAGGCCGGCTCTACCGATGGCGTCTTCAGTCAACGCGCCGGCCTGGTCTACAAGCCCACCGAGAACGGCCGCTTCTATGTGGCCTACGGCACCTCGTTCAACCCCTCGGCCGAAAACCTGCTCACCTCCGGCGGCGGGTTATCCGAAAGCACCCATAGCCTGGAACCTGAAAAGGGCAAAACCTGGGAACTGGGGACCAAGTGGCAATTGTTCGATGAGCGTCTGCAACTCGAAGGCGCATTGTTCCGCGTGGTCAAGGACAACGTTCGCGAGCGCCTGAGCGACGGCACCAACCTGCTGGCGGGCAAGCAGCGGGTGCAAGGTGTGGAGCTGGCTGCCACCGGTAAGCTGACCGAGCAGTGGCACGTGTTTGCCAACTACACCTTGCAGAACAGCGAGACGCTCAAGTCGGTAGCTTCGCCCAAGCGTGTAGGGCAGGCGCTGAGCAATACCGCCCCGCGTTCCTTCAACCTGTGGACTGCCTATCAGCTTCCCGGCGACATCACCCTGGCCTACGGTGTGCGCCATGTCGGCAAGCGCAACCTGACATCCCAGGATCAAGCCAAGCTCGAGGCCTACTGGGTGCACGATGCCATGCTCGGTTACCAGGCCTCGGACAACCTCGAACTGCAGCTGAACCTGAGCAACCTGACCGACAAGCATTATGTCGAGCGGGTGCGTACGGTCATCGGCAGCGACACCCGCTCTTCGGCCGTGGAGTACGGCGACGGTCGCGCGGCGGTGCTGAGCAGCGTCTATCGATTCTGACCACCGCCGCGTTCCGGATTACCGCGAAGCGGCGTCCATGCGGATGCGCAGCGGCTGTTCATCCTTGCCATCCAGCGTCACACCGTGGTGCTGGGTGCTGATGAACAACAGGTGCCCATCGGCTTCGACGCGGGCACTCACGGCATAACGATGACCCGGTTTGACTTGAGCCGGGTCGTATTCCAGCTTGAACGGCAGTGGCACCTGGCCGGTGATCGGGCCGCTTTGCCGGGCCAGGGCCACGGCAGGTGCGTCCGCAAGAGACACGTCCTGCAGGCTCACGGTCAAGACCGCCGAAGGTGGCAAGGCGATGCGCTGCAGATAGAACGCTTCCCCTTCCAGGGTGGCTTTGCTGGCAGGCTGCAGGCTGCTGCAGGCGCCGATGAGGGCACTGAGTACGATCAGTGAAAGGCGTTTCATGGGTTTCTTTCCTCTTTCATATATAGGTATGTCTACAACGTACATCCCCGACCAGTCGCGTCACGCTGACTTACAAGGTAACCAGAGCCACCTTTAAGTCATCATTGTACAGGGTCAAGAATAAGGTGCGCCATGATGTGTCAAGTCCTCGTGTAGGACTGCGCTGAAGTGAATACGATTTTTTACATAATGGCTTAATGAATACTTTTATTTTTATCAGGGATGTTTTGGCATTTGTTCGGGTTGGCTGCTATGTTGGTTTAATAAATCATGAAATCAAAATCTTTCTCTTTGGTTACTTCGCTGTCTTAAATGGTCGAGGACAGGTATATGAATGCGCTCACTAAATTGCTCAATGTTCACAGCCTTCCCGAACGCCCCAAGGCAACGGCAACACACAAGCCATCGGTTGTCGAGGAAGTGCTTCTGGATGTAGAAGGCGCCCATCACGGTCAAGCGTTCAATTTTCGCTATGGGGAGGTCACCGCTGATCATATCAAGCGCGGAATCTCGATCATTGTTCCTTCGCTGACCGGTCATCCCTTCCTGCCAAAAGAGGGGATAATTATATTGGCCCTGAGCTTTGATAGTGAACAGTGGCAATTTTCCACTGAGTTTGTCGACGGTATTTATGAAGGCGAAAAATTGTTCATTGCTCCTGAGCAACTAGCGCCTTTTGCAGGGCAGGTCATGGCGGCCGACTTGTACGCGTTCGAACTCGGTTCATGGGTCCCTTGGATATGGATAACCACATTTTTCGAATTGGCACTTTCCAATCATATGGCCCGTATGGAGGGTGCTATAAATAGCGTCATAGACGCACAGGTTGCGGCCCGTGGCAGCGTATTGCTCATTCCTCCTTATGACGGCATGAAGTACGGCGACGACGTTATGATTTATCTGCTCGGGCAGCAGTCGGAAGGCAGCCATGTCTTCCGAGTGACGGTTGAGCAGAGCGCTGTTGGTCAGGCCATCAGCGTACCCGTGCCTGCGAAGCTTCTGCAACCGAGCGGCAACAGTACGATTACCGTTTTTTACAGAGTTGTAGCGGCAGACGGCACTAAACAGGGGCCGCTCGGTACGTTTTTCGTAGAACGCGATGGTGGTGCCCTCGTTGTTGCCGATGCAGCTTTTACCGGCCCTCGTCTGTTCAGCGAGTTGAGCGAAGAAACCAGAGTGCTGTTTACAGTACCTCAATCCGTAGGGCAGCAGGCGGGTGCCGACCAAACACTGTTTCTCTGGGAAGAACTGGGCTCACCTAGAAGAGACTACCTGCTGGAGACCCGATCTCTCGATGGGCCTACCAAATGGAGTTCAGCCTTTTTTCCCGAATTCTCCGGAAACTCAGTGTTCACTACAACGTGGATAACCGCGGGTGCGGATGCGGTCTGGGCTGCTGAAGTTGACCAGGTGACGGTCATAAGAATGAATTCGCCTCTGCGTGGATCATTGCCCGGTCGACCTCCCGCCTTGGTGGAGCCTGGGTCGCTTGAGGCACCCACCGTGCTGGAAGCCATCGAGGGTGGGGTTAGCGAGGAGGCCATCTCTGCCGGCCTTACTGTATCGGCTCCCCGGCCTGCACACTTGCCAAATGGTAGCTATCTGTCCTTACTGCTGAAGGGTTACACCGCGGCAACCCAGGGCGTGGGAGCACTGACCACCGACGACGCCATGGTGACCTGGAAAGTGCCGGGAGAGATGGCCAGTCGGCTGCTCAATCAGGTGGTCTCGCTGTACTACGTCGTGCAAGACGGTTCAGACATGAGATCGGAATACACCGTACTCGATTTCGCAGTCAAGAGACCGCCACTTCAAGTTCTGGAGGCCGAGTACAACAGCGGTGACTTTCCCCTCATCACCGTGGAGGCGGCGACGGTCGGAGTTTCGGTTTTTCTTGCGCCAGCACCCGGGCTCAACCCCGGCGACGTGGTCACGTTTTATTGGGGCGGCAGTGCAGGGAAAGGACATCGGGTCACTTCCATTCCTTGGACCTACGAGCATCAGGCGAACGGTCTGACCGTTCAAATACCGCCTCAAGACGTGATCGCCCACCTGGGAGGCCAAGTCGTCGCCAGTTATACCGTTCTTGCACTGGGTCGAGTCCTGGACGGCCCGGTGAGCCGTTTCGATGTTCAGCCCACGGTAGAATCAGTAGATGTGATGCCACTTACTCACGTGGAATCTGCCGTATGGTGGGTCAGAGGTCAGGCATTGATCACTCTGTCGAAACCGTGGAGTCTCGGGATTGGCGACAGGGTCATCTGGTTTGCCGATACCTCTCCCGAAACGGCACTGAGCATCGTGGCATGGCGTGTCGAGCAGGTTGTATCCGACCCCTCCCAACCCGTTCGGGTGGTGATTCCCGCCAGTCTGGTCAACTACCGGCAACCGGTCGAGGTACGCGCCTTCGTCGTCCGGGCTAGGGATCAAGAGGCCTCGTTCACGTCGACTCGTTTAGTGAGACTGGAATGATGTACAGCGGCCCGCCGACGATCACAGCCCGTCGGCGGCTTCCTCGCTGCGGTGCAGCGCGACTTGACGGATCGACAAGCGAATCTCCGCCGGCAGCACCCGTTTGGCGGCCCCCTCGGCCAATTCGTCGAGCAGCGGGTGGTGGCTCAACTTGCCTTGGGCACCACGGCGCAACACATCCTGATCGAGCAAGGTCTGGATGAAGTGGCGAAACAGACTCTTGTCGAAAAACTCCGGCGCGTTCAGGCCATGCAGGATCGACAGGCGCTGGGCCATGGTCGTGCACAGGTCCTCCAGCTCCTCGGCGCTGAGGGTGTTCTGGCCGGCGTTGAGCAGCAGGGCAATCGCCATGTAGAAGCGCTGCAAGGTCTGGGCGATGGCGCGCGACAACAGGGTCAGCAGCACGAACTGGCGCGAGCTGGGCGCGGGACGCAGGTACACGCCGTTCTCCAGGCGCAGCAAGCCCTGCTCGACCAACGCCTGCAGCCATTGGTCGATCACCTCGTCGAGCTGCTCGTCGTTCCAGCGGATGAACAGTTCGGCCTGCAGATAGGGGTACAGCGCATGGGCGTAACGCAGGATCTGTTCGCGGGTCATGCGCGAGGTGCTCTGGAAGAAGCTGGCCAGCAGCGCGGGCAGGGCGAAGATATGCAGCACGTTGTTGCGGTAATAGGTCATCAGCACCGCATGCTGTTCATCCAGGTACAGAATCCTGCCCAAGGCATCGCGCTGTTCGGACAGCAACTTCATGTCCTGGACATGGGCGATCAGGCTGCGCGCGTCGCCTTCGGGCACGGTGGTGTGAGGCGAGTAGGGCACTTTGCGCAGTAGCGTCAGGTAAAGGTCGAGTACCCGTTCCATGGCGCCTTCGTCCAGCGCCAGCTTGCTGGTCGACAGCAATGCCAGTGCCACCAGGTTCACCGGGTTGATCGCCGCCGCCTCGTTCATGTGACGCGCTACGCGGATGCCCAGGCGGTGCGTGGTCTTGTTCAGCCAGTCGGGCTTGAACTGCGGTGCCAATTCCTGCTCGCGCCAGCCAGGCTGCTGCTCGTCGAGAAAGGCGTGGAGTTTGATCGGCTCGCCAAAATTGACCGCCACCTGGCCAAAACGCTGCTTGAGGGCGCCGATGACCTTGAACACGTCCAGAATGGACTCTTTCTTCTTGGTCGCTCCACGCAGCTCGCCCAGATAGGTGCGGCCTTCCAGCACCCGCTCGTAGCCGATGTAGACCGGCACGAAGACGATCGGCGTACGCGAGGAGCGCAAGTAGCTGCGCAGGGTGATGGCGAGCATGCCGGTCTTGGGCTGCAACATGCGTCCGGTGCGTGAGCGGCCGCCCTCGACGAAGTACTCCACCGGAAAACCCTTGGTGAACAGGGTGTGCAGGTATTCGTTGAACACCGCGCTGTACAAGGGGTTGCCCTTGAAGGTACGACGCATGAAAAACGCGCCGCCACGGCGCAGCAGGCTGCCGATCACCGGCATGTTGAGGTTGATGCCGGCGGCAATGTGGGGCGGGGTCAGGCCGTTCTTGAACAGCAGGTAGGACAGCAGCAGGTAGTCGATGTGGCTGCGGTGGCAGGGTACATAGATGACCTCGTTGCCGCGCGCAACGTCCTTCACGCCATCGATGTTGTTGACCTTGATGCCGTCGTAGATCTTGTTCCAGAACCAGCTGAGTACCACCTCCAGAAAACGGATAGCCGTGTAGGTGTAGTCCGAGGCGATTTCATTGCCATAGTGCAGCGCGCGGGCCTCGGCCTTTTCCAGCGTGATGTGCTCGCGCTCGGCTTCCTCGGCGATGGCCTGGCGTACCAGGGGATCGCGTACCAGGCCTTTGACCAGGTGGCGGCGATGGGAAATGTCGGGACCGATAACGGAGGTCTTCAGGTTGCGGAAGTGCACCCGCAGGATGCGCTGGGCCATGCGCACCGTCCGCTCGTGACCCTTGTTCTGCTGCACCAGTTCGGCCAGATGGATCGGCTCGGAAAACTGTACGCGGGTCTTGCGCCCCAGGATCAGGATGCTGACCAGCTTGCGCAAGCGCCCGGTGACCGCCCAGCTGTCGGCGAACAGCAGCTTCCAGGGACTGGACTCGCTGGCTGGCGATTGCCCCCAGAACACGCTGACTGGAATGATCTGCGCATCTTCGCCGGCGTTCTGTGCCAGCGCCGTGACCAGCCGGGCGAGAGTGGGCGGGGCGCCCCGTTTGTCCTGACGACCGAGCCAGTCCGGGTCCGGGGTGAGGTAGAACACCGCCGTAGGCTCCATGAGGTCGCCAATGGCCACGGGCAGTACCGGACGGGGCAGGCCGGCCTTGGTGCATTCGCGGTCGACCACGGCAAGGTCGGTCAGCGAGGGCGACTGCAAGGCGTACAGTACCGGCCGGCTGCGATCCAGATTCAGGGTGAACGACGACTGGTTGATGGTTTCGGAACGAACCCACAGGTACAGCAAGCGGCGCAAGGTGCCGAACACGAGGCGGTGCAGAGGTGAGCGGGTCATAGGCCAGGGCTTGGGGGAAAAGGCTACTTTACCGGGTTTTGCTGAGGTAAGGGATGCAGGGTGGCAGCGAATATCTGCGTATGGCTACTGGCCCTTTCGCGGCCACTGGCCGCTCCTACAAGATTTTGCTTGGCATACCAGCAGCAATTTCGAATGGCTTCGTAGGAGCGGTCAGTGGCCGCGAAAAAGCCACATCGTGTCAGCCGGTACGCCAGGTAATCTCTTCTTCACCGTCTTCGCTGATACGAATCCAGCGGTCGGCGTTTTCTTCGCCTTCTTCTTCCACCCAGCTGCCCGGCGCGCAGCGCACCTCGACATTGAGTGCCGCGAAGGCCGCGCGGGCGCAGGCGATGTCGTCGTCCCAAGGGGTCTTGTCGCTTTCCAGGTACAGGCTGTTCCACTTGCCGACCGCCTTGGGCAGCCAGGTCACCGGCACGTTGCCCGCGCGGCATTTCCAGGTCTGGCCCTTCTGCTGCCAGTCGCTGCAAGGGCCCAGGGCTTCGCCGAGCCAGGCGGCGATGGCCTTGTGGTCGACGTCGGCGTCCTTGAGGTAAATCTCGATATCGGGTTGGCGCATGGGTAGGCTCGCTCAGTCTTGACGCACAAAATAATCGTAGCGCATGGATACCGTGACCACGAGCGGTCGCGGCTGTTCGATCACCGCCGCACGGCGCTCGGCGCTGGCGCGCCAGCCGTGGGGCGTCATCGCCAGCAGGTTGGCACGCGATTGCGCGTCGATCAGCTTGAGCTTGAAGGTCAGGGTTTCGTGGTGTGCGTGCTGCATGCCTTCGGGCACTTGCAACAGGTGCTTGTCGTCGACGTAGTCGCGTACCTCGTCGTAGAGCTGCTCGCGCAGTTCCATCAAGTGGCCGCTGGTGGGCCCCACGCGCATCAGGCCGCCGCCGGTGGCCAGCAGGCGCTTGGCCTCGGTCCAGTCCAGCGGGCTGAACACGCTGGTCAGGAATTGGCAGCTGGCGTCGGCCAGCGGTACGCGCGCCATGCTGGCGACCAGCCAGTGCACGGACGGCGCGCGCTTGCAGGCGCGCTTGACCGCCTCGCGGGAGATGTCCAGCGCATAGCCATCGGCGCGGGGCAGCGCCTGGGCGATCTGCTCGGTGTAGTAGCCTTCGCCGCAGCCGATGTCCAACCAGCGTCGTGGCCAGCGCTCGGCGGCCAGCTCGGCCAGGCGCTGGGCCACGGGCGCATAGTGCCCCTCGTTGAGGAAGTCGCGGCGAGCCTCGACCATGGCCTGGTTGTCGCCCGGATCACGGCTGTTCTTGTGCTGCACCGGCAGCAGGTTCAGGTAGCCCTGGCGTGCGCGATCGAAGCGATGACCGCTGGGGCAGACCATGCCGTTGTCGGCGTTGGCCAGCATGGCAGTGCAGAGGGGGCAGGTGAGCATCAGGCGAGCAACTCGACGAGGGTCTGGTAGTAGATCTCGGTCAGCACATCGAGGTCGCTGGCCAGGATGCGTTCGTTGACCTGGTGGATCGTGGCATTGACCGGGCCGAGCTCGACCACCTGGGTCCCCAGGGTGGCAATGAAGCGCCCGTCGGACGTGCCGCCGCTGGTCGAGGCCTTAGTCTCGCGGCCGGTGACGTTCTTGATGCTGGCCGCCACCGCATCCAGCAAGGCGCCGGGTTCGGTCAGGAACGGCAGGCCGGACAGCGCCCAGTCGATGTGCCAGTCCAGGCTGTGCTTGTCGAGAATCGCGGCCACACGTTGCTGCAGGCCTTCGACCGTGGACTCGGTGGAGAAGCGGAAATTGAACACCGCCGTCAAGTCACCCGGAATGACGTTGGTGGCGCCGGTGCCGCTGTTGAGGTTGGACACCTGAAAGCTGGTGGGGGGGAAGAAGGCGTTGCCGTCGTCCCAGTGCTCGGCGGCCAGTTCGGCCAGGGCTGGCGCGGCCAGGTGAATCGGATTGCGGGCCAGGTGCGGATACGCCACATGGCCCTGCACGCCGCGAACGGTCAAGGTGGCGCCCAGCGAACCGCGACGGCCGTTCTTCACCACATCGCCAACCAGGGTGGTGCTCGATGGCTCCCCAACGATGCACCAGTCCAGACGTTCGTTGCGGGCAGCGAGGCGTTCGACCACCGCCTTGGTGCCATGGTGGGCCGGGCCTTCTTCGTCGCTGGTGATCAGGAAGGCGACCGAACCTCGGTGATCCGGGTGATCGGCGACGAACCGCTCCGCCGCGACCAGCATGGCCGCCAGGCTGCCTTTCATGTCCGCAGCGCCTCGGCCGTGGAGCATGCCCTGCTCATCGATCACCGCGTCGAACGGGGCGATCTGCCAGGCCTGCGTCGGCCCGGTCGGCACTACATCGGTGTGGCCAGCGAAGCACAGGACCGGGCCGTCCTGAGTGCCGTGGGTTGCCCAGAAATTGTCCACGTCCTCGATACGCATCGGCTCCAGCTTGAACCCAGCCTGGCCCAGGCGCTGCATCATCAGCTTCTGGCAGTCGGCATCCAGCGGTGTGACCGAAGGGCGGCGGATCAGATCGCAGGCGAGCTGCAGCGTGGGTGAAAGGTCGGCGACGGCCGTCATGGGAACTCCGAGAACAGGGGGCGTGTAAAGGGGCGATATGGTAAAGCAAAAACACCCTCGAAGCGCAGCCATGGCGGCGTGCTCGCCAATGCTCCATTGATCGCGTGATGATTCCTACGTTGGATCTGGCTGCGACTGACAGCTCAGGCGTCGCGTCTACCCTGTGTCTGGCGCGATGCGCTGGTCAGAATCGGCGGTAGCCTGGAGGGCACTGGCGTCCTCCAGCACAGAGGATTGCACATGCACTTCGTATACCCCATGGCCGTCGGTGTGGCGTTGATCACGGCGCTGACATCCGCGCTGGCCGCTCCGTCGGTCGAGGTGATGGTGTCGGGCTCGATCATCCCCGGCGGTTGCACACCTAGCTTGAACAACCCGGGCATCGACCATGGCAAGATCGCCGCCAATGAACTCAGTGCCGACCAGCCGACTTCATTGGCCGCGCGCCCTCGGGAAGCCACCTTGCTGATAGCCTGCGAGGCGCCGACGCTGTACGGCATCCGCGCCATCGACAACCGCGGCGACTCGGTCTTCCAAAGCAGCAGCGGCACCTACTATGGATTGGGTTATACCCCGGCCGGCGAGAAGATCGGTGCCCATGTCCTGCGCATCGTTCCTGCCCGCTCCAGCATCGACGGCAAGCCTGCGTTCGTCACCCTTGGCAACGCCGACGCCAGCCGCTGGTTGCCTGCCGAGGGCAACCCGCGAAGCCTGCGCGCCAAGGGCCAGCTTGCTGGGTTCGCCGCTGAGTCGGGCGTGTCTACCGGGCCGGTTCCGATCAAGAGCGCCGTGGTGGGGTTGAGCTCATCACTGGTCATCGCGCCGACAAGCGGCCTGACGCTGACCAGCGAAGTGCCGATGGAGGGCTCCGCGACCCTGGAACTCACCTACCTTTGAATTGCCATGCTCACGACCTCCGGTCGCTGCATCTGGTTCGCAGGTCGCGATAATGGCTGTGCGTCGTGTAGGAGATGTGCTCTAGCCGTGCCGGACATTCTGCCCCATCCTGAAAGGATGTCCGGTCTTGCGAACCGGTTCGCTCATCACCATGGGGCAGCTCATCATGAACATCTTGCCACGCACACTGATCACCTCCATCGCCTTGCTGTCGACCACGCTCGCATCTGGCGCCTCGACCGTCGACGTACGGGTCAGCGGAACGCTGATTCCCAGCGCCTGCACGCCGCTCATGAGTACCGACAGCCTGCATTTCGGCACCGTGAGCAGTGCCGATCTCAACCGCGAGCAACCGACCGCGCTGGTCGAGCATGCTCCTACACTCACCATTGCCTGCGGGACACCCACTCTGTATGGCCTGCGGCTGCTGGATAACCGTGCCGGTTCGGCCTATGACACCGGCCGCGCTGCGTCACTGGGTCTGGGGCACACCCTGGCCGGCGAACAGGTGGGAGCGTACCACCTGGACGTCATTCCGGCGCGTTCGAGCATCGATGGAGGGCAAGTCTTCCTCAGCCTGGGCGACCGTACCGGTCACCATTGGCAAACCTCCACGGCCCAGCCGCAGCCCTTGCCCGTCGATGGCGGCCTGCTGGGGTTGGTGGACCGGCCGGGCGTACGCAGTGGCGCGGTGCCGGTGGAGTGGGCGCAACTGGGCATCCGCGCCCATGGAATCATTGCCCCGGCTCAAGGCCTCACGGTCACCGACGCGGTGCCGCTGGACGGTCACGTCACCGTGGAAGTGGTGTACCTGTGACGCCGAGTGGCGTCTGTTAAGTGGCGTCTATAGGTAAAGAATCTCCAGGGTGGCGGAGCCATCGATCGGGGTGTCCTGACGCAGGTCCAGCTCCCGCGCGGGTGCCAGGTGCAGGTCGATGGTCACGGGTATCGACAATCCCGACCAGGCCCCAGGTGTTCGCTCTCCGCTGTGGGCGTGCTGAAAGGCTGTAGGTTGGCCGTCGTGGTGCAGCCACCCTTCTGGCGCATACCGCCACACTTGGGCCGCGGCATCCCCCAGCAAGACCGACGCGCGTACTCCGTCGCGGCCGGTGCCCGGCGCCAGCTGTGCAGTAAAACCTCCGAGCGCCTGGCCGGCACTGGTTCGGCCAATGCCGAACAGCGTCGAGGGCAACACTCCCAGGCGTTCGCTCGCCGACCCCGCGCGGTTGTCCACCGCACGCAGGGCAAAGCGCGTGGCGGCATCGCAGCTCACCTCAAGCGTGGTCTGCCGGCTGAACGAGGTCGGCTTGTCGCGGTGCAGCTCACCCGCGCCGATCTGGCCGAAGTCGACCTGCCCGCCAGCGCTCAGCGTAGGCCGACAGGCCGCTGGCGCGAAGCCCACACGCAGGCGCAGGTCGCGCCGCTGACCGGCCACCTGCAAGCTGCCCTGAGCCTGGCCCTGCTGCGCCTGGGTCGCGCCCAGCACCGCCAGGTCCAAGGTGCCTTCAACCTCCACTTGCGCGCTCAGGCGCCTGCCGCGGACCACGGTGCCGGCGCGCATCGGCTGCAACCCGCGTTGTCTTTCCAGGTGGCCCACCTGAGCGGGTGAAGAACCGCCTCCGGCAGCCCATTGCACCGGTTGGTCGTCGACTCTGGCCTGGCTGATCTGCAACTGATAACGGCCGGCCACACCCCCGTCGAACACCTGCCCCGCGGCGGAGTCGGCGTGGTAGGTGAGGGTCAGCTCCTGTTCGGTTTCGCACACCAGATTCAGCGCCAGCCTTCGCGGTGGCAGCGGCAACTCACCGCCAGACACCTGCAACGTGGTGCGGTTGAACTGGCCGAAGTCGATGTCCGCCAGGCTCAGGGATAACGCACAGCCTTGGCCCCAGGCCGAAAAGGGTACGGCCAGGCTGGCAAGGAGGGCCAAGGCCCGGAGTGTCGTGCGGGTCTTCATTGCAAGCTTCCTTCTTGCGTCCGGCACTGCGCCGTGCTCGTTTCGAAATACACGTCAGGGTCGGCGCTGGTTGGCAGCGAGAAATGCAGCTCGCACACCTGGTCATCGGCGGTGCGACTCCACAGGCGCGGGGTGGCGTAGACATTGGGCACGAACACCGCACCGTCCTGCTGCACCAGGGTCACCAATTGCCCCTGCTCGTCGGTGACCGCGGTGCCGCCCTTCAAGCCTTGTCCCGAAGGATCCGCCACCTGCATCAGCACGCGGCGTGTCACGGTCACGGGGAAGCTGACCCGGGGCACAGCTCCCCGTGCGGCCTGGATCAGGGCCGCGCCCTGCTGCACATCGACATTGCGCGGCAACGAAGCGGTAGCCACCTGCACATTGCTGCGGCCAAATGGTGCCAGTTGCGGCAGCACCGCCTGACCTTGACGATCGGTCCACACGGTGCCGCCGGGCGTGTCGATCTGCACCCCGGCGACGTCGCCCAGGCTCAGCAGACCGAAGGTGTCCTGCAAGGTGTACGGCGACAAGGTGAAGCCTTGATCGTGGAGCACCAGCGCTCCGCGCGCGGCCGCGCTGTAGCCTTGGCTGCCAGCGCCATAACTGGCATAACCAAAGTCCAGTTGGGCGGCGCGGGTCAGTTGGGATACTCCGCCGTTGTAACTCAGTTCACCATCACGGCTGGCGCGTTCGGCGGCCACCCGGTACTGAGTGTGCTCGCCCAAACGGCCTTGCACGCCGCTGCCCAGGCGCATGCCACGGGCGTCGTGGCGGGCCGTGGAACGCCAGTTCAAACCATCACCCAAGGGCAGACTGGCGCTCAGGTACAGGGCATTGCCGAGCACGCCGTTGCCCGCCGTTTGCCACTGCCCCGTGGCCGTCAAGGAAACCGGACCCAGCCGTCGTCCCCAATTGAGCTGCGCGCGCGCGGCTCGCTCACCGTCAAAGGCGGTGGTAGTGGACCAGGTGCCGCTGAGGCTGCCCAGCCAAGGGTGGGTCCAGGCCAGTCCCAGGGCGTACTCGTCGCGTAGCCGGCTGTCCCGTTCGTCTTCCTGTTTCCAGGTGCTGTCGAGCAGCTCTCGATAGCCTTGGGTCTGGCGTCCGGCGCTGAGCAGCGCCGACCAATGCTGATTGATGGATTGATTGAGGCTGAGGCTGCTCTGCACACCGAAGCTGCCCGGCTCGCTGGCCCGGGCGACCTGCGTCAGCCCCTGAAGGCGAGCACCTTGCCAAGGCTCCAGGCTCAACCCGGCACCGCCGGCGTTGTAGCCTTGGGCAAGCAAAGCGCCTACGCTGACACTGGCAGCCGGGGCCAGCGGGTGGCTGCCTCCGGCGCTCAGCACCCAGGGTTGCTCGGCGCCCTGGCCGCTGTCGCGCAGTTGCCCCAGGCCCACGGAGAAGCCACGCGCGGGCAGGTCCAGGCCCAGGGTGGCCGCCAGGACGGTAAAGGTGCGCCGTTCACCTGTGGCTTCGATCACCGTGACTTCCAGATCCCGGCGTCGATCCAACTGCGGGATATGCGTCAGCTCGAAAGGCCCGGGGGGGACCACCGTGGAGTAGATCAACACGCCGCCCTGACGCACATCGACCCGCGCCTGAGTGGCGGCGATACCTTGCACTCGACCACCGCTGCCGCTGTCCCCCAGCGCCGGTTCGCTCATCCATTGCGCGCCGGTCACTCGCGCGCCGGCCAGCACCGGATTGCTCAGATTGATCTGACCCAGTTGCAGCATCGCCTGCCGCTCGCTGAAGGTGCGCTGGGCATAGGCGTCCAGGTGCTGCCAGGTGCCCACGCCCTGCACCGAACTGTAGAACTGACGACTGCGCACCACCCAGTCGCCAGCATTGATGCCGGCTTCGGTGTTGGCCGAGTAGAACTGGCTGCGGCGGCCGTCGAAGGTGTTGTACAGGCCTTGCACGTCGTAGTTGAGCAGCCCGGCGATACCGCCTCGGGTGAACGCCGACAGGTCTGCGGGCGGCAGGCGCAGCGCGTGGGCCGGCACCAGCAGTTTCACTTCGCCCGATTGGGGCAGCGGCTCGACGAGGCTTTCGGGAAACCGCTGGATGAAGTCCCCGCACTGTTCGCCACTGTCCACCAGCTCGCCCAGGTCGCGCACGGCCTGGTCGATGCACAACACGCCATCGGCATCGAAGCGTGCATTGACGATGCCTTTGGCCTGACCATTCACAATCAGCCGCACGGCATGCACGCCTTCGGTATAGCGTGCGGTGTGTCCCAGATACTCCGCCAGTTCAGGGTCGATGCCGCGCAGGCGCAAGGTTTCGCTGTCGAAACCGGCCGCCATCGCCCATTCACCGCACAGGGCCAGGCTGAGCGCTGGCCAGGCGCAGCGGGAGATGGGTGCCATCAGGGCAGGTCCTGATGCAGGGTGGTTTCATAGGCCGCGACGGCGAAGCCGTAGACGGTGGCGGGGGTGAAACGAACCTGCCCGTCCTGGGTCGCCAGCGGGTTGCCCGCCAAGGTCAGGCGCTCGCCTGGCAATACATAACTGCGTGGCAGTTGCCACGGCGTCTGGCTGGGCAGGCTGTACAGTTCCTGGGCCAGGCGTACCACGTAAGCCGTGGGGTTGCTGACCACCAGTTGTTCGCCCTGCAACGACCAGCGCAGGCCTTTCCACGGCTCGGCGTTTCTGGCCAGGCCCTTGGGGTGCAGGATCACCGGCAGGTTCTGCCGTACGTTCACCGACACGCGCGCTTCACCGGGTTTGCCCGGCTGGCTGTTCTGCGCGAGCCCCTCGAATATCACCCGCTTCAAGCGCTGTGTGCCCAGCGGCTCGGTGTTGGACAGAATGAAACGCACCAGCTGCGACTCGCCGGCTTCGACCCGAGCGATGGGCGGGGTGACGAACAGCAGCGAAGTCTGATCTTCGGGGATGTGTTCCAGGGTCACGTGCAGCAATGCCGGGCTGGGATCGCTGTTGGTGACCTTGATCGCGGCCTCGGCCTCGCCTTCGTGGACGATCACCACCGAGGTTTCCGGGATCATGCCGTCGGCGTGCGCCGTGGGGCTCCAGGCCAGCAGGGATGTCAGGCCAGCACAAGCCAGAGCCAGGGAAGTGGGGCGGGAATGCAGGCGTGTCATCGGGGTCTTCCAGGCAATACGGTCAATGTCAGGTGCGACCACGCCTTCCTCGGCACCGCAGTGCCGGGAAGATCTTGTGGTTGTAACGGGGCTGCGGCGTGGCCGCAGTACTCTAGAGGCGATGCGCCCGCGGCGGTCGCCGCGCTTTCCTATAGGCCGGTGGGAAAGGTAAGCGAGCGGTGTAAGGCACCCACGCGGATGGGGCGAGGGGCCGCTGCGGGCGATGTCTTAGAGGTACACGACCTCGATGGTGGCGGCACCGTCCAGAGCGACTTCGTCGGTCAGTGTCAGCGTGCTTTTCGGTGCGAGGATGATGTGGGATTTGAGTGTCAATGCGGCATTTTCGATCGGGATGGGGCCGGTGGTAACACCAGCCTGGTCGGTGAAACCGTGGATGACGCCATTGCTGCGGATCGACTTCACTGCAGTGCTCGACGTCGACCAACTCGCGCCGCCGTTGCTGCTTTCGCTGATGTAGGCTTGCACGCCGTCGATTTTGGAACTGTAGGTTTGCAAGGTCAGGTAGTGCGCGCCAAGCTTTTCGCCCGCGGGCGTCAGTCCAAGACCGTACGGGTTCGAATACCAATTGTTACCGATGGTACTGGCCCGGTTGTCGATACCGCGAATGGCGAACAGCGTCTTGCCGGTGCAGTTCACGTTCAGCATGTGGTACTGATCCGGCGTTGGGCGCGAAGGCGAGTCCTGAAGCAGATCGGCTGCAGAGATCTTGCCGAAGCTTATGGTCGGGCTGGTGTGGGTGGGCGTGCACGCGGCAGGCACAATAGAGCCAGTCACGGTAAGGTCGACCGTCGATGCGGCCATCGCAGCGGGCAGGGCGGCCAGCAATGCGACGCCGGTCAGCAGGCGGGGTAGTAGGTTCATGATGGACTCCCA
This sequence comes from Pseudomonas sp. UBA6276, assembly GCF_002438365.1. Lineage (NCBI taxonomy): Bacteria > Pseudomonadati > Pseudomonadota > Gammaproteobacteria > Pseudomonadales > Pseudomonadaceae > Pseudomonas > Pseudomonas sp. UBA6276. Next base: position 18,294 of record NZ_DJUS01000068.1, on the reverse strand, counting down.
GGTTGGCTAAAGGTCGTTGCACATCGCAACGCCGCCAACTCTAGGAGCGGTCAAGCAGCCGGTAAGTGAGCCGATTCAGAAGTTTGCCGTGAAACTTCCTAGCTGATTTCCACAGCCAAACAGGAATTTGCCTCTCACCGTAGGAGCGGTCATTGGCCGCGAAGCAGGCGCCGCGGTGCGTCTGGCAGACCGCAATGCGTCCTTCGCGGCCACGGACCGCTCCTACGGCGCAGTTGGGTCAGATTTTCTGCGCGATCCAGATGGTATGACGGGTGCCTTTGTTGCCGTGGGCGAATACTTGCACCTCTTCGGCCTTGAAGCCGGCCTTGCGCAGTTTGTCGCTGAACTGCCGGTCGGCGCTGGCGGACCATACGGCGAGCACGCCCTTGGGCCGCAGTGCCTTGGCGCAGGCATTGAGGCCGCCGGCCGAGTACAGCCAGCTGTTGGCCTTCTGGGTCAGGCCTTCGGGACCGTTATCGACGTCCAGCATGATGGCATCGAAGCCGGCCGGCTCGGCCTGCAGGACCTTGGCCACGTCCTCCATACGGATGACGGTGCGCGGATCGGCCAGCGGGTTGCCGGCCTTCTCACCCAGTGGGCCGCGGTTCCATTCGACCACGCCCGGGACCAGTTCGGCGACCACCACCTCGGCGGTCTTGCCCAGATGCTTGAGCGCCGATGCCAGCGTGAAGCCCATGCCCAGCCCGCCGATCAGCACCCGCGAGTTCGGCCGCCCGGCCACCTTGCGACAGGGGATTTCGGCCAGGGCGTCTTCGGAACCGTGCATGCGGGTGTTCATCAGTTGGCCGCCGTCACCGCCCTGGATCTTGATAACGAAGTCTTCGCCGTACTCGAACAGGCAGAGCGCACCGCCGTTGTCGGGGATCGGTGTGGTGTCGAGCAGTACGAAACGTTTCATCGGTCAATCTCGGAGGGAGGACAAGGGGGTGCCATGGTAGTAGCCTGTGTCATCGGAACAGGCAGTCTGGCCTTGGGGTGTTCAATGAAGTTGCGCAGTGTATCGGTCTTTGCATGTGTTGCCCTGTGTGCCGGTGTGGTATCGGCCTCGTCGCTGCCGCCGGGTTCGCCGGGTACACCCACGCCAACGCCCTACCCACAGGTCACCGTGCCGCCTACCCACGGCGGCGAAGGCATGAACGGCTCACCGCCGTTGCTGCCCCCCATACCGCTGCCCACACCACCCAAGGCCGACAACGTGCCCGAACCCGTCCGCCAGGACACCCCGCCCACCCCGGTCAAACCCAAATCCCCCGGCGGTTGATCGTGTTTTTCCTGACCGACCGCACTCACCGCCGACGCGGCTCGCGCCGCTGCTACAGGGGTTTGCGCACGCCGCATGAACCGCAGCATCCGGCATACCACGATCCCTGTAGCAGCGGCGCAAGCCGCGTCCGGGTTCAACGCGTTTCCTCAGGCACACCGCATCAAGATTGCTTGGGTGTCCCCAGGGCCTTGAGAACGAAGGCATATTCCAACGCCACGTCGCGCAGGCCCTGATAACGGCCGCTCATGCCGCCATGCCCGGCGCCCAGTTCGGTCTTGAGCAGCAGCAGGTTCTTGTCGGTCTTGCACGCCCGCAGACGCGCCACCCACTTTGCGGCTTCCCAGTACTGCACGCGGCTGTCGTTGTACCCGGCGATCACCAGCAGGTGCGGATACGCCTGCGCGGTGACGTTCTCATAGGGCGCATACGCCTTGATCCGCGCATGCACCTCGGGCTCCTGCGGGTTGCCCCACTCGTCGTACTCGGTCACCGTCAACGGCAGGTCGGGGTCGAGCATGGTGTTGAGCACATCGACGAACGGCACCTCGGCCACCGCCGCCTGGAACAGCTCCGGCCGCTGGTTCAGCACTGCGCCGATCAACAGCCCACCCGCGCTGCCACCGCTGATCACCAATTGCTCGGCGCGGGTCAAACCCTGCTCGATCACGTGTTCGGCACAGGCGATGAAATCGCTGAAGGTGTTGCCCTTGTGTTCCTGCTTGCCAGCGCGATACCACGCCTCACCCAGCTCGCCACCGCCGCGCACATGGGCGATGGCGAACGCGATGCCACGGTCCAGCAGGCTCAACCGTGCGTGGGAAAACCAAGGGTCCAGGCTCTCGCCGTAGGCACCATAACCGTACAGGTACAGCGGCGTGGGCTGGCCGGCGAAGGCCTTCTTGACCACCAGGCTGATCGGCACCTGGGTGCCGTCCGCGGCGGTGGCCCAGAGCCGTTGGCTGACATAGTCGTCCGCATCGAACGCGCCCAGCACCGGGGTCTGCTTGAGCACCACCTGTGCGCCGTCGCGCAGGCTCAATTGGCGCACCTGCCCAGGCCGATTGAGCGCCTCGTAGCGCAGGCGAATCTGCTCGCTGGCGAACTCCAGGCTGTCGGAAACGTACAGGCTGTACGCGGCATCAGGCAGTTGCACCGGATACGGCGCTTGTCCCTGGGCATGCACTTCGATGATCGGCAGGCCGCGCGCACGTAGGCTCAAGGTGAAGGCTGTGGCATTGAGAGTCACGCCTTCGAGCATCACCTCGTCACGGTGCGCGATCAGCGTTTGCCACTGCTCGCGGGTCGGCGCCATGCTGTTGTCGGCTGCCTGGTACAGGGCGAAATTGATGCCTTCCTGATTGCTGCGGATGAACCAGGTCCAGGCACCGTCGAGCTGGCCGTGATCGGGGTAGTACTCATGGTGCTCGACCCGTGGCGCCAGGCAGGCGAAATCACCGTTGGGCCGCTCGGCATCCAGCACCCAGGCCTCACTGGTGGTCTTGCTGTTGAGCAGCAGGATCAACTGGCGCTCGGAACTGGCGCGGTAGCAATGCAGGAAGAAACGCCCGTCGAGCTCCTCGAAGACCTGCTCGGCACCCTCGCTGCCCAAGGTGTGGCGGTGCAGCCGATAGGGGCGGTGGGTCTCGTCCAGTTCGCCGAAGAACAGCGTCTGGCTGTCGTTGGCCCAGGTCATGCTGCCGTCGCAGTCATCGAAAGGCAACTCGACCACGGCGCCGGTGGACAGCTCCTTGACGAACAGCCGGTAGACCTCGTCGCCGCTGGTGTCCAGGCTGTAGGCCAGACGCTGGTGGTCGGGGCTGACGTTGAACGCGCCCATGGACAGGAAGCCGCCGTCTGCCAGCACGTTGGGGTCCAGCAACAATTGCTCGGAGTGCTCGTCGACCTGGCTCGAGCCATCGGCCGGACGCGCGCAGCGATAATGGCGCGGGTACTCGTCACCCGCTGTGGTGCGGGTGTAGTACAACCAAGGGCCCCAAGGGGAGGCCAGGGACAGGTCGGTTTCGCGAATGCGCCCCTTTATCTCCTCGAACAACTGCTCGCGCAGCTCGGCCTGGTCGGCGAGTTGCGCTTCCTGCCAGGCATTCTCGGCCTTGAGGTGGTCGAGCACATCGGCGCGGTCGCGTACCTGCAGCCAGGCGTAGGGATCGGCGCCGGGAGCGACATGGGCGATAGGGGCGGCGGTTGGCTGGGACATGAGCGGCTCTCTTGGCGCAGGCGTTGACGGCACGTGCCGGTGGGCACGACAACAGGAGCGCCTGGCAGGCGAAAAGCCGTTATCATAAGCGCCTATTTGCCTGCCATGCCACGGACACCATGACCGAGAACGACTATTTCCTCGCCTGGGGTATCTACGCCTTCGCCGCCTTGGGCTGCATTCTGGTGTGGTTTCGCATCACCCGCTGGATGTGGCGCTACCTGCGCGAGCCACTTCGCCTGCTGGGCGTGGTGCTGTTGCTGACGCCCACGGTGGTCGACCCGGCCCGCGACCTGCTGGCCCCGGCCGTCGCCATCAGCACGCTGGAACTGCTGTTCAAGATGGGCGGCAGCGCCTGGGGCGCGATCTCCGATCTGACCATGGCGGCGGTGATCGCCCTTGGCGTGTACGTGATCTTCGCCCTGGTGCGCCTACCGTTCCTGCGCAAGGCCGAGGCGCGCCGTCGGGCGCAAGCCCAGGCCCAGGCGGACGCTGCCGCGCAACGCGATGACGATGGCGAAGCGCTCGCGCAGCGCGTCGACGATCGCGAACAGCGCCATGTGTCGCCTCCGCGGGAAAACCTGCGTGTCGAACCGCGCATCTGAATCCACGCCCATCGTCTCGAGTACCGTGCATGTGTGAACTTCTGGGCATGAGTGCCAACGTACCGACCGATATCGTTTTCAGCTTCACCGGCCTGATGCAGCGCGGCGGTCGTACCGGGCCGCACCGCGACGGCTGGGGCATCGCCTTCTATGAAGGCCGTGGCCTGCGCCTGTTCCAGGACCCGACCGCCAGCAGCGAATCGGAAGTGGCGCAGTTGGTGCAACGCTATCCGATCAAGAGCGAAGTGGTCATCGGCCACATCCGCCAGGCCAACGTCGGCAAGGTCTGCCTGGCCAATACCCACCCGTTCGTACGTGAGCTGTGGGGGCGCAACTGGTGCTTCGCCCACAATGGCCAACTGGCCGGTTTCGACCCGCGTGCCGATTTCTACCGCCCGGTGGGCGACACCGACAGCGAAGCGGCCTTCTGCGATCTGCTCAACCGCGTGCGTGACGCCTTTCCCGAGCCAGTCGAGTTCGAGCGGCTGCTGCCCATCCTCGTGGAGGCGTGCGAGCAGTACCGTGGGCAAGGCGTGTTCAACTGCCTGCTCAGCGACGGCGACTGGCTGTTCTGCTTCTGTTCGACCAAGCTGGTGCACATTACCCGGCGGGCACCTTTCGGCCCGGCGCGGCTCAAAGACGTGGACGTGATCGTGGATTTCCAGGCCGAAACCACGCCTGACGATGTGGTGACGGTGATCGCCACCGAACCCCTCACCGAGAACGAAACCTGGAACCGTTACGAGCCCGGCAATTGGGGCCTGTGGCGCCAGGGTGAATGCGTGGCCACCGGACAGGCGCAACCCGCCTAGCCTGCCTGTTTGCCTGGAACGACCGACAAGAAGCACCGTGGCAATGCCACCCTAGACCGAGAGAATGTTCATGCTGCGAAGCTACCTGCGACTTGTGCTGTTTGCCGTCGGCCTGCTGGTGGGTGTGCAAGTGCCCGGCGTGATCAACGACTACGCCCAGCGGGTCGAGGCACATCGCCTCGAGGCGCAGCAAAGCCTGCGCGGTTTCAGTGAGACCGCGCAGCGTTTCTTCAATGGTGACCTGCAGGCGCTGGTGGCGCATTACCGCGCCAGCGAAGATCCAGTGTTCCGTAGCGATGCCGCCAGCATTGGCGCGTTGCTGACCCGCAACCAGTTGTTGGAGCGTGAGTGGCAGGCGTTGCAGGGACCCTGGTATGAAAAAGCCTGGCATGTACTGGCCAAGGCCGATCCGCAACTGCGCCAGGAAACCCTCAACGGCTACAACTACCAGGTGCTGCTGGCGCCGGAAGCGATTGCCTGGGGCATCGCCTGCGCGCTGCTGCTGGCCTGGGTCGTGGAAAGCATCATCCTGTTCATCGGCTGGACCCTGTGGTTCGGCCGTCGCCGCGCCAAACCCGTGGCCGAACCCCTGGTACGTCGCGAACGCTAGAACGCCACCCTGCGCGCCTCAGCCGTCACTTGGCCAGATAGCGCATCCCGTCTTCCAACCCGCTCAGGGTCAGCGGGTACATGCGCTCTTCCACCAGCTCCCGAATCAGGTGGGTGGAGGCCGTGTAACCCCAGGTGTTCTGCGGATAGGGATTGATCCAGATGAGTTTCCTGTAGGTCTGCACAAAGCGCTGCAACCACACCAACCCCGGCTCCTCGTTCCAGTGCTCGACACTGCCGCCCGGGTGAGTGATTTCATAGGGCGCCATGGCGGCATCGCCAATAAACACCACCTTGTAGTCGGGGCCGTATTTGTGCAGCAGGTCGTGGGTGCTGATGCGCTCGGCGTTGCGTCGGTGGTTGTCCTTCCAGACCGTTTCGTAGACGCAGTTGTGAAAGTAGAAATACTCCAGGTGCTTGAACTCGGTGCGACAGGCCGAGAACAACTCCTCGCAGACCTTCACATGGGCGTCCATCGAACCGCCGATGTCAAACAGCAGCAACAGCTTGACGTTGTTGCGCCGCTCGGGGCGCAGCTGGATGTTGAGCAAGCCGCCATCGCGTGCGGTGTGGTCGATGGTGCCATCGATGTCCAGCTCGTCGGCCGCACCCTGCCGGGCGAACTGGCGCAATCGGCGCAGTGCCACCTTGATGTTGCGCGTGCCCAGCTCGACACTGTCATCCAGGTTACGGTATTCGCGCTGGTCCCACACTTTCACGGCCTTGCCCTGGCGTTCGCCGGCATCGCCCACGCGGATGCCCTCGGGGTTGTAGCCACCCGAACCGAACGGGCTGGTGCCACCGGTGCCGATCCACTTGCTGCCGCCGGCGTGCCGGCCTTTCTGCTCTTCCAGGCGCTGCTTGAAGGCTTCGATCAGCTTGTCCAGCCCGCCCAGGGACTGGATCTGCGCGCGCTCCTCGGCGCTCAGCGAGCGCTCGAACTCCTTGCGCAACCATTCTTCCGGAATCAGCGCTTCAAGGTGTTGATCGAGGTTCTGCAGGCCATTGAAGTAGGCCGAAAACGCCCGGTCGAATTTGTCGAAGTGCCGTTCATCCTTGACCAGGATCGCCCGCGCCAGGAAGTAGAACTCGTCCATGTCGGCGAACGTCACCCGTTGCTCCAGGGCGTTGATCAGGTCAAGCAACTCGCGCACCGACACCGGCACCTTGGCCGCGCGCATTTCATTGAACAGGTTGAGCAGCATGGCGGACGCCCTCGCAGTCGGAAAGAGGGAGTCAGCGGTTGCCGCGCCGGCTCATGAAGGCCAGGCGTTCGAGAAGCTGCACGTCCTGTTCGTTCTTGACCAGGGCACCGGCCAGCGGTGGAATCGCCTTGGTCGGATCGCGTTCGCGCAGCACGGCTTCACCGATGTTGTCGGCCATCAACAGCTTGAGCCAGTCGACCAGTTCGGAGGTGGAGGGCTTCTTTTTCAGGCCCGGCACCTTGCGCACATCGAAGAAGACGTCCAGGGCCTCGGCCACCAGGGTTTTCTTGATGTCGGGGTAGTGTACGTCGACGATGCGTTGCAGGGTCGCGCGGTCGGGAAAGGCGATGTAGTGGAAGAAGCAGCGACGCAGGAACGCGTCGGGCAGCTCTTTTTCGTTGTTGGAGGTAATGATGATGATCGGGCGATGGCGGGCCTTGATGGTTTCGTCGGTCTCGTAGACGTAGAACTCCATCTTGTCGAGTTCCTGCAGCAGGTCGTTGGGGAACTCGATGTCGGCCTTGTCGATTTCATCGATCAGCAGGATGACCCGTTCATCGGCTTCGAAGGCCTCCCACAGCTTGCCTTTCTTGAGGTAGTTGCGCACGTCGTGGACCTTGTCCACACCCAGCTGCGAATCGCGCAGACGGCTGACCGCGTCGTACTCGTACAGGCCCTGGTGGGCCTTGGTGGTGGACTTGATGTGCCAGGTGATCAGCCGCGCACCGAAGGACTCGGCCAGTTGCTCAGCCAGCATGGTTTTGCCGGTGCCTGGTTCGCCCTTGACCAGCAGGGGCCGCTGCAGGGTGATCGCGGCATTGACCGCCAGCTTGAGGTCGTCGGTGGCAACGTAGGCGGGGGTGCCTTCGAACTTCATGGGGCTGTCCTCGGTGGTCAAATGTGGTGGTCGACTATATAGCGCGGTGAGGTGTTTGTAGTGGGTCAGATAGGGCCTCTTCGCGGGCAGAGACCCGCTCCCACAAGGGGCGGTGCAAACTCTGTGGGAGCGGGCTCTGCCCGCGAAGAGGCCAGTCCAGCCACAGCATTTGCATCCGACCTTGTGTGAGTAGACCTGCCACCTCATTCCTGCTTGGGCGGCGCCTGTTCATAGCGTGCGTTGAAAGCCTGCACGAAGCCGTTGCGCAGGATCTGCCAGAACGCCTGCAGCGGGCTGATGTCCTGGCGATGCACGTTACCGCTGAGTTCGACCCGGGTCGCGAACTGGTTCTGCGACTGGTTCTTGAGCACCGTCTCGGTCCCACCGACCACCGCCTCCCAGATCGAACGGAAGAAACCCTTGTCCTTGTTTTCCACGTCCTGCTGCCAGTTGAACACATCGACGTTGTGCAGCAACGGCTTGATGTAGCCACTCAGGCGGGCATTGTCGGCATCCGCTTCGATCACGATATCGCCCGTGCCGGCGTTGAAATCGAACTTGCCATAGGCACCGGAGAAGTCATTGAGCCGACGCAGCTCGATCCCGGTGGCGCGCAGGCGAAATTCGAAGTCTTCGAAGTTGCTGAACGGATCGAACGTGGCAGTGCTTTCCACCAGGGCCTGGCCGAACAGCTTGGCATGGCCTTCGAAACGCGCATCGCGCTTGCCTTCCAGGTCTTCCACATTGGTCAGGTTGTAGAGGCTGGCATTGACTTGGTTGGCGCTGATGTTGACCTGGGGCTTGGACGAGAAATTGCGGAAGCTGATCTTGCCGTCGTTGACCCGCACCTCGTTCAAGGTGATCGGCAGCAGCTTGTTCATCTGGTCGCGCCAGTCAGTACCGGCACCGGTCTGAGTGGCCTGTTTGTTGGCGCCACCGTCGACGAAGTTAAGCTCCGGGCGCAGGAATTCTACTCGTGCCACCACCGCGTGGTCGTACCACAGGGCGTGCCAGCTCACGGCGATGTCGATCACCGGCGCGTCGAGCAACGGTACCGGCACCTTGCCGCTGGTCTTGATGATCTGCAGGCCATTGATCTGATAGGCGCCGCGCCACCAGGCCAGGTCGACGTCGCTGACGCGGCCCTTGTATTCGCCCATGTCGGCGAGCTTGTCGTTGAGGTAGTCGCGCACCAGGTAGGGCAGGGCGATGTGCAGGGCGAGCACCAGTACAACCAGGCCGGTGAAGGTCCAGAGCGGCCAGCTGTAGCGACGTTTCATGGCAGAATCTCCCGAACGATGGTTAGCCATTGACTGTCCACAGTCTCATCCGTTCGCTGGACTCGCCCCCATCGCGGGCTTAACCTTGGATTTTTCCTGCTGCAGCACAAGGACCTTTTCGCCATGAGCCGCATTTACGCCGACAACGCCCACTCCATCGGCAACACGCCGCTGGTGCAGATCAACCGCATCGGCCCGCGCGGGGTGACCCTGCTGGCCAAGATCGAGGGCCGCAACCCCGGCTACTCGGTCAAGTGCCGCATCGGCGCGAACATGATCTGGGACGCGGAAAGCTCGGGCAAGCTCAAGCCGGGCATGACCATCGTCGAGCCCACCTCGGGCAATACCGGCATCGGCCTGGCTTTCGTGGCCGCCGCGCGCGGCTACAAGCTGATGCTGACGATGCCTGCGTCCATGAGCCTGGAGCGGCGCAAGGTGCTCAAGGCGCTGGGTGCCGAACTGGTCCTGACCGAGCCGGCCAAGGGCATGAAGGGTGCCATCGAAAAGGCGGGCGAGATCGTTGCCAGCAACCCCGAGCTGTATTTCATGCCGCAGCAGTTCGACAATCCGGCCAACCCGGCCATCCATGAGAAGACCACCGGCCCGGAAATCTGGAACGACACCGACGGCGCCGTCGATGTGCTGGTAGCCGGCGTGGGGACCGGCGGGACCATCACCGGCATCTCGCGCTACATCAAGCAGGTGCAGGGCAAGTCGATCCTCAGCGTTGCGGTCGAGCCGCTGACCTCGCCAATCATCACCCAGGCCATGGCCGGCCAGGACATCACTCCTGCGCCACACAAGATCCAGGGCATCGGCGCCGGGTTCATTCCGAAGAACCTCGACCTGTCACTGGTGGATCGTGTCGAGCTGGTCAGCGACGACGAAGCCAAGGCCATGGCGCGGCGCTTGATGCAGGAGGAGGGCATTCTCTGCGGCATTTCCTGTGGCGCCGCCATGGCAGCCGCCGCCAAGCTGGCGGAGAAGCCGGAAATGCAAGGCAAGACCATCGTGGTCATCCTGCCCGATTCGGGTGAGCGCTACCTGTCGAGCATGCTCTTCAGCGACCTGTTCACCGAGACCGAACTGCAAGCCTGACGGCAGCGGTATGTCTCACCATAGGAGCGGTCCGCGGCCGCGAAAATCACGCCGCGATGCACCTGACCCACCGCGCCGATCTTTTCGCGGCCGATGACCGCTCCTACGGGCCCGCACCGGCTGAATGCCGACCGTTGCCCCGCGCCTTTCATTTCCAGCCGGGCCCCCAGGGTTTATCATGGCGCACTGCCCATTCGAGGATCCGCTCCATGACCCTTTCCTTCGCCGCCAAGGCTGCCGTGCTGTTGCTGTTCATCGGCAGCACGCTCTACGTGCACCTGCGGGGCAAGGCGCGTCTGCCGGTGCTGCGCCAGTTCGTCAACCATTCCGCTCTGTTCGCGCCCTATAACGCCTTGATGTACCTGTTTTCCAGTGTGCCGTCCAAACCCTATCTGGACCGCAGCAAATTCCCCGAGCTGGATGTGCTCAAGGACAACTGGCAGGTCATCCGCGACGAAGCCATGCACCTGTTCGACGAGGGCTATATCCGCGCTGCCGAGAAGAACAACGACGCCGGCTTCGGTTCGTTCTTCAAGAAAGGCTGGAAGCGTTTCTACCTCAAGTGGTACGACAAATCCCTGCCATCGGCCAACGCGCTGTGTCCCCGCACCGTGGAATTGGTCAACAGCATTCCCAACGTCAAGGGCGCCATGTTCGCGCTGCTGCCCGGCGGCAGCCATCTGAACCCACACCGCGATCCATTCGCCGGTTCGCTGCGCTATCACCTGGGCCTGTCGACGCCCAACTCCGATGCCTGCCGCATTTTCGTCGACGGCCAGGAATACGCCTGGCGCGATGGTGACGATGTGATGTTCGACGAGACCTACGTGCATTGGGTCAAGAACGAAACCGAACACACTCGGGTCATCCTGTTCTGTGACATCGAGCGGCCGCTGAGCAATCGCTTCATGGCGAGCCTCAACAAGCGCGTCAGCGCGTTCCTGGGTCGCGCCACCGCGCCGCAGAACCTGGACGACGAGCGCGTCGGCGGCATCAACCAGGCCTACGCCTGGAGCAAGACCTTCAGCGATCGCTTCAGCGGCAAGGTCAAGCAGTTCAAGCGCGCCAACCCCAAAGCCTACCGCGTCCTGCGCCCGGTGCTGGCGGTGGTTGTGCTGACCGCGTTGGGGTACTGGTTGTTTGGTTGATCCTTAAGGCCTTTTCACCGCCTTCCCCGCCCTACGCGCAAGCCCGCTCCCACAGGATTCTCGCTATTCGACAACCCTTTGTGGGAGCGGGCTCTGCCCGCGAAGGCGTCAGTATAGGCAATACACCTCCCACCCCCTGTCACATCTTGTCCAACCTCCCCACCTGAGGATGCATACGATTCGCTTTTACAACCGAATCGTAAGGAAGTTCCATGCATCCTCCACTTTCTTTGCGGCCCCTGGCCGTGATGATCGCCCTGGCCACTGCCGGGGTGGCTCGAGCCGAGCCGATCGAATTGACCGCCCCGACCGTCCTCGATGAAGTCGTGGTCACAGCGTCTGGATTCGAGCAAAGCGTGGAGGATGCACCGGCCTCCGTCACCATCATCACCGGCGACGAACTGCGCAAGAAATCCTACAACGACCTCGGTGATGCCGTACGCAACATCGAGGGTGTGATCGTCAACGGCAGCGCCAACGAAACCGACATTTCCATCCGCGGCATGCCACCGGACTACACCCTGATTCTGGTCGACGGCAAACGCCAGAGCAGCCGCGAAACCCGGGTCAACGGCAACCGCGGCTACGAGCAGAGTTTCGTGCCACCGGCCGAAGCCATCGAACGCATCGAAGTGGTCCGCGGCCCGATGTCATCGCTGTACGGCTCGGACGCCATCGGCGGCGTGATCAACATCATCACTCGCAAGGTCTCTCCCCAGTGGGGCGGCTCGGTGTCCTACGATTACGCGGCGCGCCAGCACAGCGATCAGGGCAACGCTCGTCAGACCCAGTTCTACCTCAACGGTCCGCTGGTGGAGAAGTACCTGGGCGTACAGGTCTGGGGCCGCTACCTCGACCGCCAGGCCGACGACGATGTGGAGGTCACCAACGGCTTCACAAAGGCCGACCACAAGGACCTCACCGCGCGCCTGGCCTTCACCCCCAACGAGGACCACGACATCCTTCTGGAAGGCGGCGCCACGCGCTTGAAGAACGGCGACGGCACCAGCGTCAACTGGGCCACCCGCGAGCAGGAAAACAACCGCGACCACTACTCGCTCTCGCACCAGGGGCGCTGGGGCTGGGCGACGTCGGACGTGTCCCTGGCCTATGAAAAAGCCAGCCGCGAGGGCAAGGCCGCAGCCAATCAGCCGGAGATTCTGGGGCGCAAACCGGTGGTGGAGAACACCGTGTTCGATGCCAAGCTGGTCATCCCCACGGCCTACAACATCACCACCACCGGCCTGCAATGGAACCGGGCGCAGTTGAGCGACTGGAACCAGGGCCTGATGGACCGCCGCAACTACGAGTTCTCGGTGACCCAGAAAGCCCTGTTCGCCGAAAACGAATGGTCGGTGACCGACGATTTCGCCTTGACCACCGGCGCCCGCGTCGACGAGCACGAGCAATACGGCACCCACGTCAGCCCGCGTCTCTATGGCGTCTGGCGTGCCACACCGGACTGGACCTTCAAGGGCGGCGTGGCACGTGGCTTCAAGGCCCCGGAGATTCGCGCCGTGGTGCCCGGTTACGCCACCATCCGCCGCAACACCTACGTGAACCTGGGCAACCCGGACCTGAAACCGGAAACCAGCACCAACTACGAACTGTCGGCGCTGTGGTCCAACCGCAATAACCTGTCGGCCGGCGCCACCGTGTTCCACAACGTGTTCAAGGACAAACTGTCCACGGAAAACACGGCCCGCCGCTGGAACGGCTACATCGTCCAGGACCGCATCAACGTCGATGAAGCGACGATCACCGGTGCCGAGGTCAACGGCCGCTGGGACATCACCCGTGCCTTTGCCGTGAAGGGCAACTACACCTACACCGATTCGGAGCAGAAGAGCGGCAGCAACGCAGGCGCACCGCTGTCGCTGACACCCGAGCACAAGGCGAACGTCAGTGCCGACTGGACCCTGTCCGACCGCGCCCAGGCGTGGGCCTCGGTCAACTACTATGGCCAGGAATACGGCACCACCCTGAGTGGCGAACCGGCCCCGGCCTACACCACGGCCGACATCGGTGGCTCGTACGAGCTGACTCGCGACATCACCCTCAAGGCGGCGGTGTACAACCTGGCCGACAAGCGTCTGGATGACGACACCTACGGTACGGTCAACTACGGTCGCACGTTCTGGATGGGCACCACGCTGCGCTTCTGACACGCCAAGGCTCTACCGGAAGGATCAGCCCGGCAGCCGCACCAGGGCCGCCAGCCCCGGTGTCCGGTTTTCCAGCACCAACTCGCCGCCATGAGCCTGCACGCAGGCGCGGGCGATCGCCAGCCCCATGCCCAGGCCGCCACCGTGGCTGGGGTCGGCGCCGCCCTTGCCCAGCTGCACGAAGGGCTCGAACACCTGTTGCAGCCAGGCGGCGTCGATCCCCGGTCCGTGATCGCGAATCTCGATGCACAGCCCGCCTGACGCTTCCCGGTACAGGCGCACCTGCGCATCACCGCCATGGCGCAAGGCATTGTCGATCAGGTTGGTCAGCGCCCGCTTGAGGGCTAGCGGTCGACAGCGGCAGGCCACCGGCGCTGAGCCTGGCCAGTCGATGGGCGTGCCCAGGGTCTGGTAGCGTCGGGCGAGGTCGCTCAGCAAGTCACCCAGGGAAACCTCGACGGTGGCCTCCTGCACCGCATCGCCGCGTACGAAATCCAGGGTTTCACTGACCATGGCGCGCAACTCGTCGAGGCTGTCGAGCATGTCCTGGCGCAGCTCGGGGTCTTCGAGCAACTCCACCTGCAAACGCAGCTCGGTGATGGGCGTATTGAGGTCGTGGCTCAGCGCGGCCAGCATGCGCGTGCGGCCCTCGACATGGCGGGCGATACGCTCCTGCATCACATTGAACGCCAGGGTCAGTTCCTGTGCCTCGCGCGGGCCCGACAACGGCAGCGGTGCGATCCATTCGCCCCGGCTGACGCGTTCGGTGGCCAGGGCCAGACGTTTGACCGGCGCGACGACGCGGCGCATGAAAAAAATCACGATCAGCAGCACCGGGATGGTACTGACCGGCACGCTGTAGGCCAGCAGCCGGCCCCATTCATAGGCACCGGCAGGTGTCTGCTCGGCGTTGAACTGGGTGCCGTCGGGCAGGCTCATCGAGCTGCGCAGGCGCAGGGCCTGCCAACCGGCGCGCTTGAACAGATGCTCGCGGGCCGGACCGCCGCTGCTGCGCTCCAACTGCAGGACAACCACCGCTTGGTCGGCAAGCCCCAGGCGCTGACGCACGGCCGTGGCCAGGCGTCGTTCTTCGGTGTGCATGGCAAAAGGCTGGACCTGGGCTGCGGAAGCCACCCAGAAGCGCGCGTCGGCAGTGCCCATGGCGTCGAGCAGGCGCCGGGCGTCGGCCGCCGGCAGGTCGCGCGCCGCTTGATAGGCCGTCGCCAGACGCTCGACCACCAAGGTGCGTGACAGCGGGTGTACCAGCGATCCGGTGCGCTGCAGCAACAGCATCGCGATGAGGTTGGACGCCAGCAGCGCCAGCAGCAACAGCACACCCAATTGCCGGGTCATGGTCCGTGGCCAGGCCCGGCGCAGCCCCTTCATGCCGGGTACTGAACGACGTTTGCCGCCAGGCGGTAGCCACCACCCCACACGGTCTGCAACAGCACCGGCTGCAAGGCGCTGTCGGCCAGCTTGCGGCGCAGACGGCTGATCTGCCGATCGATGGCGCGATCGAACAGATCGCTGCCCGGCCGCGAGGTCAGCTCGATCAAGCGCTCGCGACCCAGCACGGCATTGGGGTGCTCGAGAAACACTTCCAGCAAGCGGCCTTCCACGGTGCTCAAACGCACCTGGCTCTGGTCGGAACGGGTCAGCGTGTTGCAGCCGCTGCGAAAGCTCAGGTCGGCGAACTCGAAACGACGCAAGGGGGCGGGCAGCACTGACGTGGCTTCGCCGGGCGTGCCGCGCCTGCGCAGTACGCTGTGGATGCGCGCCACCAGTTCGCGCGGTTCGAACGGCTTGATCACGTAGTCGTCGGCACCGGCATCCAGCCCCTGGACACGGTCGGCGCAGGCGTCGCGTGCGGTCAGCAGAATCACCGCGGCCGCCGACTTGTGCGCCAGCGCGCGACACAGCTCGAATCCATCGCCATCGGGCAGCATGACGTCGAGAATCAGCACGTCGAACACGTCCTGCTTGAGCAGCGCCCACATGCCCGCCGCGTCCTCGGTGGTGCGGACGTCGAAACCGAAACGGCGCAGGTAGATGGCCAGCGGCTCACGGATCTTGCGGTGGTCATCGACCACCAGCAGACGAGGAGGGGAAGGATTCATGATGGCTGCGTTCGCGGATGATTCTCATTCGGAACGCGATCTTACAGCAAGCTCGATAACCGTGCAGCAGCACCGGACGGGGGCGGCAGGCGCCGACCCCGTCCGGCCGGTGTCACGCCTGAGCGTTCTTGAACGCCAGACGGAACCGGTGCAGCAACGGCTCGGTGTACCCACTGGGTTGCTCACAGCCCTGGAAGACCAGCGCACTGGCGGCCGTGAACGCCACCGAGTTCTGGAAGTCGGCCGCCATCGGGCGGTACGACGGATCCCCGGCATTCTGCTGATCCACCACGCGGGCCATGCGCTCCAGGGTTTCGACGATCTGCTCGCGGCTGACCACGCCGTGGGTCAGCCAGTTGGCCATGTGCTGGCTGGAGATGCGCAGGGTCGCGCGGTCTTCCATCAGCCCGACGTCGTGGATGTCCGGCACCTTGGAGCAACCGATGCCCTGTTCCACCCAGCGCACCACGTAGCCCAGCAAGCCCTGGGCATTGTTGTTCAGTTCCTGACGGATCTCCTCGGCGCTCCACTGTGCATTGGCCACCACCGGGATGGTCAACAGGTTGTCCAGCAGCGCATCGTGCTCGGCCTTGGCGTCGATCTTCTCCAAGGTCTGCTGCACTTCGCTGACATTGACCTGGTGGTAATGCAGCGCATGCAAAGTGGCTGCGGTGGGCGAGGGGACCCAGGCAGTATTGGCACCGGCTTTGGGATGACCGATCTTCTGCACCAGCATGTCGGCCATCAGGTCGGGCATGGCCCACATGCCCTTGCCGATCTGCGCCTTGCCGCGCAGGCCGCAGGCCAGGCCGGTGAGCATGTTGTTGCGTTCGTACGCCGCAATCCAGGCGCTGCCTTTCATGTCGCCCTTGCGCATCATCGGGCCGGCCTGCATGGCGCTGTGGATCTCATCGCCGGTGCGGTCGAGGAAACCGGTGTTGATGAACGCCACGCGGGTCGATGCAGCGCCGATACAGGCCGCCAGGTTCACCGAAGTGCGGCGTTCCTCGTCCATGATGCCGATCTTCAGGGTATTGCGCGAAAGGTTGAGCAGGTCCTCGATGGCGGCGAACAACTTGTCCGCGAAGGCCACCTCGGCCGGGCCGTGCATCTTCGGCTTGACGATGTACAGGCTGCCCGTGCGGGAGTTGCTTCGACGTTCCAGGTCATACAGCCCGATCAGGCTGGTGATCACGCCGTCGAGAATGCCCTCGGGGATCTCCCGGCCTTCATCGTCGAGGATCGCCGGATTGGTCATCAGGTGGCCGACGTTGCGGATCAACAGCAGCGAACGGCCATGCAGGGTCAACTCGCCGCCTGTTGGCGTGTGGTACTGACGATCCGGATTGAGGCGGCGGGTGATGCGCTGGCCGCCTTTCTCCAATTCCTCGGTGAGATCGCCACGCATCAGGCCCAGCCAGTTGCGGTAGATCGCTACCTTGTCACTGGCATCCACCGCCGCTACCGAGTCTTCGCAGTCGATGATAGTCGACAGGGCCGCCTCGAGCAGCAGGTCCTTCACACCTGCCGCATCGGTACGCCCAATGGGCGAGGTGGGGTCGATCTGAATCTCGATGTGCAGGCCGTGGTGTTTGAGCAACACGGCAACCGGCTGCTGGGCGTCGCCCTGGAAGCCGACGAATTGGCTCGGATCGGCCAGCCCGGTCACGCTGCCATCGGCCAGGCTCACCTGCAACTGACCTGCTTCGATGCGATAGCCGTTGGCGTCGCGGTGCGAACCCTTGGCCAGCGGAGTGCTCTGGTCGAGCAGGTCGCGGGCGAAGGCGATCACGCGGTCGCCGCGAACCTGATTGTAGCCCTGGCCCTTGGCCGCGCCGTCGCTTTCCGGAATGGCGTCGGTGCCATACAGCGCGTCGTACAAGGAGCCCCAGCGGGCATTGGCGGCGTTCAGAGCGTAGCGAGCATTGGTCGACGGCACCACCAACTGCGGACCGGCCACCAGGGCGATTTCGTCATCGACATCGCGGGTGCTGATTTCCACGCGGTCTGGCTGGGCCACCAGGTAGCCGATGGCGCGCAGGAAGCTGCGGTAGGCGGCCGGATCCTGAATCGGTCCGGGGTGCGCACGGTGCCACTTGTCCAGTTCGGTCTGCAAGCGGTCGCGTTCGGCCAGCAACAAGCGGTTCTGCGGTGCGAACTCGTGAACCAGGGCGTCGAAACCGGTCCAGAACGCTTCGGATTCCAACCCGCTGCCAGGCAGCACTTCGTTCTCGATGAAATCGTACAGGGTGGCGTCGACTTGCAGACGCTGGGCTCTCATGCGGTGCTTCATTGCGGTCTCCTTGGATACGGGGAAGGAATTCAGGCCAGGGCGGCAGCGCCGGCCTTGGCGATCTGGGCATCTTCAGCGGGCTTGACCCCGGACACGCCGACCGCGCCGATGACCTGGCCTTCGTGGATCAGCGGCACGGCGCCTTCCAGACACGTCATCAGATTACCGGACAGGAACGCGGTCCGCCCGTTGTTAACCATCTCTTCGAACACCACCGATTCCTTGCGCCCCAACGCCGAAGTGCGTGCCTTGCCCGGTGCGATGTAGGCCGTGCTGGCGGCGGCGCCGTCCAGCCGTTCGAACGCCAGCAGGTGACCGCCGTCGTCGACCACGGCAATGCCCACCGCCCAGTTGTTCTTCTGCGCTTCGGCGCGGGCAGCGGCGAGGATGCGGGTGACGTCTTCCTGGCCAAGAATCGGTTTGCTTTGCATGTGCTTCTCCAGTGCTGTTGTCGAGGGGTTCAAATAGCAATGTGTCAAAGGTGGGTGTCAATCGGCCATGGCTTGTTCCACCAGTTCGATCCAGTGCCGCACCGGGGTGCGTGCAGCACCGTCCAGATGGTTCTGGCAACCGATGTTGGCGGTG